>JBLIFI010000331.1:0-5753 GCA_047633715.1 Flammeovirgaceae bacterium | reverse complement strand
ATCAGGGAATTGCCAATTCACTTTCGCTCTGCAAAAACATCATGATTTTATGCGGACATTATAAAGGTGTGGATGAGCGAGTTCGAGAACGGTTTATTACCAAAGAAATCAGCGTAGGAGATTTTGTACTTTCGGGTGGAGAATTAGCTGCCGCAGTTGTTTCCGATGCAATTATCCGAATTATTCCTGGTGTACTTTCCGATGAAACCTCTGCGCTTACAGATTCTTTTCAAGATGGATTGCTTGCCCCGCCAGTTTATTCCCGCCCAGCAAATTATGAGGGAATGGAAGTTCCAGAAATCCTGCTTTCTGGGCACGAAGCAAAAATTGAGGAATGGCGATTGGCACAAGCTGTGGAACGAACCAAACAACGCAGACCTGATTTGCATGATAAGATATTTGGGAGGAAATCAAAGAAAAAAGAATAAGGAGGAAACAGCGATTAGTAAACATCAATACCATGAAAATACTCTGCACAATAATTCTCCTTATTTTTTCCAATTCTACTTATGGGCAACGAGCTTTTCCTGATATGAATGAAGATATTATTATAGATAAAAACCTTACTGCTAAACCTGGAGAATGGTTTGTTGATAGAATTAAGGTAAATCCTAGAAAGGTTTTTATCCATTCCAATAATATTTCCAATATGAAAGTATACAAAGGCAAAAGTGCTGAACTTTATAGTGGAGGAATAGGGGCTACTGTTATTGCGAGAAAAAAACATTATAATCTAATTTCCTTGACTGAGTTTATATCAGTTATCAGAAACCAGATTACAAATCTGCAAGACAAGGATGATTTTGAAGTTATAGTCGAAGGTAATTTGATTAGCGATTTGTCTGAATACAAGATTGAATCTAATCCTGACATCAGGATTTCTATTCATAATTTAGCCAACGAAAATAAGGGTCAAATAAGAATTCAATTGGAAAATTGACTGCAAAATGATTGAATACAAACAAATCAACTCAATCCTAATAAATATAGGAAAACTCACAAAATCGTCTAAAATTTGATGATTCGGAAGTATTCGTAGATATTTGTAATTATATTCGTTTTCGAGAAATGGTAAGTCAAATAATTTAATAAGATAGATATGTTCGGTTGGTTAAAGAGATTATTCAGAATAGGTGTGGCAGAAGCAAATGCCGCTATCGATAAAATAGAAGACCCTGTGAAAATGACTGAGCAGGGAATCAAAGACTTGAAATCAGACTTGAATAAGAGTTTGCAAGCTTTGGCAGAAGTGAAAGCTTCGGCAATCCGCTCTAAAAAAGAGTTGGAGAGAGCAAAATTGAATGCTGGTAACTACGAGCAGAAAGCAATCGCCCTACTCCAAAAAGCACAAGCTGGCGAGTTAGATGCTGGCGAAGCAGATAGATTAGCAGCAAAAGCATTGGCTAAAAAAGAGCAGTTGATGTCTCAATTGCACGTAAGTGAAAAAAACAGCATTACGCTTGACAAGCAAGTTTCCCAAATGGAGCAAAATGTCGGTCGTTTGAAATCACAGATTGGTCAATGGGAAAATGAGTTGAAAACTCTCAAAGCTCGTTCAACTGTAAGTAAAGCAAGCGAAAGAGTGAACAAGCAATTGGCAAACATCGATTCTGGTGGAACGGTTGCCTTGTTGGAGAAAATGAAAGACAAAGTAATGCAACAAGAAGCTTTGGCAGAATCTTATGCAGATATGGCTGATGCCAATGTAAGCGAAGATGATGAAATTGACAAAGCTTTGGGAATGGGTTACAGCACAGATGCTTCTGCTCAACTTGGTGCTTCTGATGCTCTTTTGAAATTGAAAGCTAAAATGTCTGGTTCAGGCGCAAGTGCTGATACCTCTAGTTCTGCAAATACTAATTCAAATCCTGCTGCTGATACAAACACAGGCGGTGGTTCAAGTGAGTTAGACAAATTGAAAAATCAATTGAAAGACGATGGCGCAGGTGCTTAGTCAATAATATAGATTACAATTATACAGCGCATTGAAGCAATTCAATGCGCTTTTGTATTTGAAAAAGAGTTCTACCATGGAAGCAAAATCCATTTTACTGGAATTACATCATTTGCCCAATATCCAATATTTCACTCAAATTATTGATTCAGAAGTTGTTTGGATTGAGGCGCATGAGAACTATTTGAAGCAATCGCTCCGAAACCGTTGCTATATTCTTGCAGCCAATAAGGTGGATAGATTGACTATTCCCGTTGTGCATCAGAAAGGAGTCAAAATCCCGATTCAGGAAATACAGATTGATGATTCCCAAAAATGGCAAAACAAACATTGGAGAGCAATCCAATCAGCTTATGCCCACGCTCCGTTTTTTGAGTATTATTCAGATTATTTCAAAAAAGTAATTTTTGAACCTGAATCCAGCCTCTTCCAGCTCAATTTAAACTTGCTCAAAACTTGCTTAGAACTCCTCCAAATCAAGAAAGAAATACGCCTGACCAACTCTTTTGGAGTGGTAGATTCGGAAGAGAAAATAAGTGATTTGAGAAACACAATCCAACCAAATTCTGAAACTGAAATTGCTTTTGAAAACTATCAACAAGTTTTTGGAGAGCAGTTTATTCCCAATCTGAGTATTTTGGATTTACTATTTTGTGAAGGCCCAAATGCAAGTGCAATTCTGAGAAAGCAGTATTTGAGTTTGGAGAATAAAGCGGATTAACACTTTTCAATCGCTAAATAATGAGAAGCATTACTTGCTTTCCATTCCAAAATAGTACTTTTGCACCCAACAAAGTCGCTCCACAAATCCTTAACCTGTGTGGCGAGCAGATTCATCACTTATTTTGAATACCAATGGACTTAACACTAGAGAAAGAACAAGTTAAACTTGAGAGAAAAGCGGTAAGGGATTATGTTTCCCCAGACCTTTATGGCATAGACGATTTACTGACCGAAGAGCACAAAATGATTCGTAGCTCGGTTCGTGAATTTGTGAACCAAGAGATTTGCCCAATCATTGAAGATTGTTGCGAGAAGAATTATTTCCCAAAGCATCTTTTGCCAAAAATGGGCGAACTAGGCGCACTCGGGCCAAGCATTCCTGCCGAATATGGCGGAGGTGGAATGGATGAGATTTCTTACGGAATTATTATGCAGGAAATTGAGCGTGGCGATTCTGGAATGCGCTCTACTACTTCTGTGCAAAGTTCACTCGTCATGTATCCAATTTACAAATTCGGAACGGAAGAGCAACGCAAGAAATACTTGCCAAAACTCGCTTCTGGCGAAATGTTAGGCTGTTTCGGTCTCACAGAGCCTAATCACGGTTCAAACCCAAGTGGAATGCTTACCAACTTCAAAGACATGGGCGACCATTATTTATTGAACGGAGCAAAAATGTGGATTTCCAACTCTCCATTGGCAGATATTGCCGTGGTTTGGGCAAAAAATGAAGCAGGAAGAATTCACGGATTGATTGTGGAGCGTGGAATGGAAGGATTCTCAACTCCAACAACTCATGGCAAATGGTCTTTGAGAGCAAGTATTACTGGCGAATTGGTTTTCGATAATGTAAAAATCCCGAAAGAGAATTTACTTCCGAATAAAACAGGCTTAGGCGCACCATTAATGTGTTTGGATTCTGCTAGATACGGAATTGCGTGGGGCGCATTGGGTGCTGCCATGGATTGTTACGATACGGCTCGTCAATATGCGATGGAGCGAGTTCAGTTCGGCAAACCAATTGCTTCTTTCCAACTCATGCAAAAGAAATTAGCTGAAATGCTTTCGGAAATCACTAAAGCACAATTGCTGGTTTGGAGATTGGGAACTTTGAAGAATGAAGGAAAAGCCACCACAGCGCAAATCTCTTTAGCAAAAAGAAACAATGTAGCCATTGCTTTAGAAATTGCCAGAGATGCTCGTCAGATGTTGGGCGGAATGGGAATCACAAACGATTTCCCAATTATGCGCCACATGATGAACTTAGAATCAGTAGTTACTTATGAAGGAACTCACGATATTCACTTGCTAATTCTCGGGCATGAAATCACAGGAATACCAGCTTTTAGCTAGTATTAGTTCAAAGTATAATGCTAGACATTTTTCATTTTCCTCGGATTTGAGAATCCGAGAACTGTCAGAACTGAGGTTCTGACAGGCACAAGTTAACTGGTTCAAGCGTCCACGCTTGAACCCAAAAACTAAAACGTCTAGCATTATTACTTCAAAGCTAAATTAGAGTCGAAACTCTTATTTGAAAGCATCATTTCTTCAGTTAAAATACTGGGAAATGATGCTTTTTTTATTTTGTTCTAAGTTCAAACCAAATTTTCTCTCAATTTCACAGCTTTTGCCTTTCCAAATTGTAGCAATTTCCTATTTTTGCGAAAATCCAATAAACAACTACTCAAACAGTAATTAAACACTCACAATATGGTAGCTACAGAAGCCAATAATATCACTCAAAACTTAGGCATTTTTGAGCAGGTAGAAAAAATGGGACACGAACAAATTGTGTTTTGCCACGATGAAGCCACAGGCCTGAAAGCCATTATTGGCGTTCATAACACCACACTCGGCCCTTCTTTGGGAGGAACAAGAATGTGGAACTATCAGAATGAAGCTGATGCGCTAAACGATGTTTTGAGACTTTCCCGTGGAATGACCTTCAAAAACTCCATAGCTGGTTTGAACCTAGGAGGAGGAAAAGCCGTGATTATTGGCGATGCTCGAAAGCACAAAACAGAAGCTTTACTAAGAGCATTTGGGAAGTTTGTAGAAAATTTGAACGGGAAGTACATTACTGCGGAAGATGTGGGAATGACTGCGAAAGACATGGAACACATCTCCACAAACACGAGCCATGTGGCTGGAATGCCAGAAACTCGTGGCGGTTTGGGAGACCCTTCTCCATGGACTGCATACAGTACTTACATGGGCATGAAAGCGGCTGCCAAAAGAGCTTATGGAAGCGATAGTTTGGAAGGAAAAAGAGTTTCTGTACAAGGAGTTGGACATGTTTCTACTTACTTGATTGATTATTTAACTAAAGAAGGCGCAGTCATTTTTGCAACCGATATTTATGAAGATAAGCTAAAAGCAATTTCAGAATCTCACAAGGTTAATATTATTGGATTAGATGAAATCTATGATTTAGATGTGGATATTTATGCGCCTTGTGCTTTGGGAGCAACCGTTAATGATGAGACTTTGGCACGTTTGAAATGCGATATCATCTGCGGATGTGCCAACAACCAACTCCAACAAGAGAAAGTACATGGAGATGCTTGTTTGGAAAGAGGACTTATTTATGCACCTGATTTCTTGGTAAATAGCGGTGGAGTTGTGAACGTGTATGCAGAAGTAATTGGAGCAAATACGGCTTGGACGGAAGAGCATTTATCTTCGGTTTATGACCAAACATTAAATGTAATCAATAAGGCTTTTGAGACTGGAAAGAACTCGCAAGAAGTAGCTATTCAGATTGCCTTAGACAGAATTGAAAGTGTGGCGAAGACGAAAATTAGTTACTAAATTCATTATTTACAGACAGCTAGAAAGGTATTTCACGAAGAATTTATTTATCGTGAAATACCTTTTTTGTTTAACTGGATTTTTTTAAAGTACATGACAAAAATTAAATTCACTCCAATTCCGCCCTCTGAAGAAGACGGCAATAAATCAAAATGCTATTGCCGTCTGCTTTAGCTGACGGTTTTGAAAGTTGTCATGTAAGCTAGATTTCGATAACTCCAATCAAATATATGCAAATGAGAATAACTATCTTTCTTCTATT
>JBLIFI010000330.1:0-5790 GCA_047633715.1 Flammeovirgaceae bacterium | reverse complement strand
CTAAAAAAACTATTTAAAACGTTTTTTTTAAAGATTCAAACAAAAAAAGCAACGATTATCATTTTAGTTAAGGATCTAGTTTAGAGTCTTAAAGTAGAACTAAGGGTTACCAACCCGAACCACTATTGAAAATATAGTTGGATTACCAACTGAATTTGGGAATGAGCAAATTTGAGAATGTGGAAATAACTTCTCTTTCCCAGACAAACCTCCACGCACCAAATCCAAAAGCCTACAACCGCTGCATCAATTTCTTAACCATTACATTTTTCCATTCTCTAAACTCGCCTGTAGCAATTTTCTCCCTAGCTTGTTTCACCAACCACAAGTAGAAAGTAAGATTGTGAATGCTGGCAATTTGCGCCCCAAGATATTCTTTGGCAGCAAAAAGATGGCGCAAATACGCTTTTGAATAGAATGTACTTGCATAACCGCCCAATTCCTCATCAATCGGAGACAAATCATCTTTCCACTTGGCATTTCTCATATTCATTGTGCCTTGCGTAGTGAAAAGCATTCCATTTCTGGCATTCCTTGTCGGCATTACGCAATCGAACATATCTACGCCCAAGGCAATGCATTCCAAAATATTGGCTGGCGTGCCAACTCCCATCAAATAGCGAGGTTTGTCTTTTGGCAAAATACTGCAAACAAGTTCTGTACTTTCATACATCATTTCGTGTGGCTCGCCTACCGAGAGCCCACCAATGGCATTTCCTTCTCGCTCAAAACTGGCAATAGTTTCGGCAGATTCAGTACGTAAATCTTTGTAAGTACTTCCCTGAACAATTGGAAAAAAAGTTTGACTGTAACCATATTTGTTTGGAGTAGAATCGAAGCGGTCGCAACAGCGTTTCAGCCAACGATGCGTCATTTGCATAGATTTTTTGGCATAGTCATAATCGCAAGGGTACGGAGTGCACTCATCGAATGCCATAATAATATCTCCACCAATGCTACGCTGAATGTCAATTGCCCGCTCTGGGCTGAAAAAATGCTTCGAGCCATCAATATGAGAACGGAAAGTTACGCCCTCCTCCTTAATACTTCGTGTGTCTGACAAAGAATAGACTTGGTAACCGCCACTATCGGTCAAAATTGGACCATCCCAACCGTTGAATTTGTGCAAACCACCTGCTTTTTCCAACACTTCCAAGCCTGGGCGTAAATACAAATGGTAAGTATTTCCTAAAATAATTTCTGCGGAAATATCCTGCTTCAATTCTCTTTGATGAACCGCCTTTACCGTTCCTGCCGTGCCAACAGGCATAAAAATAGGTGTTTGGATTTTACCGTGGTCGGTCTCCATCTCGCCCAGTCGTGCGCTTGTTTGAGTATCTGTATGCTTGAGTGTAAATTTCAAAATTTTATTCTTTTGAGTATGTGATGCTAATTGATATTTGTCGAAAATAACTATTAAACTGTTCGAGAGTAAGGCAGTTCCTATTTTCTCTAAATTTAGATTCCTCTACGAAGAATGTATGGGTGTGTAAAAACAGTCATTCAGAATAATTAAATAGTTGTAAATAGTGTAACTAATCATTAAACTTCATTTTTTCACTTCAAAACAAGTGCTTTTTTAATTCCTAAAAAAGTAAACAAAAAAGCATTTAACTTTATCATTTTCAAATAGTTATAAACTATAATTATACTACTTTCAATTCAAATAGTTGCCAAAGATAGCGAATTGAATCCCTTTTGCCTACTCGATTTCAGCTCCTATAAATCTTCCTTGCACAACAATCAATAAAGTGGATTCGTTATAGATTTGATGCATAGCGCATTTCTTCCTAAAACTAAACTAATACAGGTTTTTACCTAAAAATTGAATTATGAATAATCGAATTTTAAAATCAATATTAGTTGCTTTCACTTTAGTTCTATTCTGTGAAATTGCAGCTGCCCAATCTTCCGTTTACATTTATAAAAACCCAAGAACTGGCGAGGGCGATTATATGTTTATGTACGGAATGCCAACCATAGATGATGCTGAGTTTATGGCAAAAGAAAAATTGGTAGAGTTAGGTTACGCAGAAGAATTGGTAAGAAAGCAAGCCTCCTCTAAAAACAAAGGGCATGGTTTGATTGTGAAAAGCATACTTACCAACAAGTACGGAAAGGATTTTACTGTTTATGGAGCCGCCTTGGGTTGTAAGTCTAAGGAAGAAGCTGAGAAGAAAGCATTGGAAAATATGAAGAAATTCAATCCAGAATGGAATGAGATAAGCCATAGTGTGGTTCATAAGTTTGTTGACGAATAAGCGCCTCCTAACTAAGTAAAATAAACAAAAAGTCCAACATGAAAATCGTGTTGGACTTTTTGTTGCAGAAGCATTTCTAGCACAGAAACTTTTTACCTGAAAAGGAGTTGTTAATCAAACTACAAAAATGAACCACAAAAAAATGTTAGGAAAAAATTTAGAAGTTGCCACGCTCGGAGGAGGATGTTTTTGGTGTGTAGAAGCTGTATATTTGCAAATAGATGGGATTGAAAAAGTGGTTTCTGGTTATGCAGGCGGATATGTTTCCAACCCTACTTACCGACAAGTTTGTTCCAAAACAACTGGTCATGCTGAAGTTATTCAAATTACTTACGATGCTAATAAGTTGAATTTTGAGGAGATTATGGAAATATTTTGGCATTCCCACAACCCCACTACTCCAAATCAACAAGGAAATGACAAGGGCCCAGAATACCGTTCTATCATTCTTTACCATGATGAGGCGCAGAAAGAAATTGCCGAAAAATCAATTGAGGAAACCAATAAAGCTGGACTTTGGGAAAACCCGATTGTTACCGAAGTTGAGCCTTTAAAAGAGTTTTATACTGCAGAAGCGGTTCATCAAAATTATTACAACCTCAATGAATACCAACCTTATTGCTCTTATGTGATTGCACCGAAAATCCGAAAAATAAGAGAGAAATATGCAGGAAGATTGAAAGATTGAGGAATTATCTGATGTGTTTTATAATTGCAGAAAAACACATCAGATTCTAGTAGTGATTTTTATTCTACTCAGTAGAAACTATTGTAATTACTCAGTTGGCGAATTGAGGATTTGAACAATTAAGAATAGAGTTGTTATTATTTGATTAAGCATGGGAAAGGTTTTGTTTAATAGTAATCAATAATTATCAAATAACTGAAAACCAGTGCCTTGAATAGATTTACTGAGGAATAAATAATGTCAATTAAATAGTTTCTGGTACTTATTATTGAATCTTACATTCAAAAAACAAGAATTATTTTGGTATAACATTCAGAAGATAATACCTCCATCTGAAGCTGATATAAAAGCAAAGTATAATAGAGCTATTCGGTCCATAGAAGATGCCAACTATTTAGAGCCAATTGACAATGTAGAACGAATTCTATCCTTGGAAAATTTGGAGAAGCATTTTGGAAGTAATTCCCTAAATGAGAATGAGATATTAATTCAAATCGCTTCCTCCTTTGAACGAGGATATTGGATAAAACTCACTCAGACAAATGCAATGAAGCTGAGATTTACAGAATAGTTTTATGAAGGCTTATCTAACAAGCAGTTTGGTTCTCCAGATTTTTTGCAAATTGAGGTAATGCTTGAGGTAATGCTATTTGAGTGTTGATGAAGCTTTTATCTGCTCTTCAAACCTGTGAGGATTTACCATAAGTAAAATAGCAAGTCAAATGGGGTTAGTTATTTATAACCTTTTACTAAGCACGAGGAATGTACTATGAAGGTGTATTGAGCCTCAAAGAAGATGAATGCTTGCTTCCTACTAATCTCCATTGCCTTTCAATACATGAAAAATAGGGTTCTTTATATTAAACCGACATTCCCCACCCTCTTTGTTTTTTTACGATTTTATGTAATTTTTCTTCCTAAATTTCATTTTTAAATTGAAATAATAGCAAAACACAAAATAAGGCATGTTATTTATCTTGAAATAATAATGTTTTTTCTTGGTTTTACACAGAGATGGGAAATGTTAGATTAACCAAAACACTCACAAAATAAAAAAAACGGAAATCATAGAAGGGTACATCTCATTTTGTCGTCATACAGAAAAGAGTTATCCAAATAGTTCGAGCATTCGCTCGGACTTGCCGTCCATAGAAGCATCCGCCTCAAGAATTTAGCAGATAAAAGCCTTTTTAATTTAATGCGACATTTTGAGATGCGCCCTCATAGAATCACTCCAAAACCTCTCCGATGAATTTTTCGATAGATGAATTGATGGAGAGACTTAGACTTTCTAGTGCCTCATGAAATTGAACAAGCACAGGAACAAATCAAGATGGGAAAATGGCTAAATTAATTTGGTCGGAGAGGGCAATTGACGATTTGGTGGATTTCATTTTATTGGAAGGTAAACCGTAAAACATGCACCTTTCCCCAATTCAGACTCGACCTCAATCCGACCACCATGTTGCTGTACGATTCCGTAGCTGATGGAAAGCCCCAAGCCCGTTCCTTGACCAACAGGTTTTGTAGTGAAAAATGGATCGAACACTTTGGAAAGTGTATTTCCATTCATTCCCCTTCCATTGTCCCGAAGCTCAAGGGCAATTTCGTTGCCAGCCACTTTTGTGGAAATGGAAATTTCTGCCTCCTCTTCACAGGCATCCACAGCATTTTCCAACAGGCCCATAATCACTTGCTGAATTTGCCCTATGTTTCCTTTCGAGTGGGGTAAGTTGGCAGTAAGTTGGCAGTCTAAATGCAGATTCCTCAAACGACTGTCATATAAAGTCAATACTCTTTGGATGCACTTATTCAAATCAACAGCTACTAAGGTGTCATTGTCAAAGTGAGAGAAATACTGCAAGCCTTCCACAATTGTTCTGATTCTGGTCCCCCCATTCTCTATATCATCAATAATATGGGGAATTTCATCTAGGGTTTCCGCAAGCCCCATCCGAGTTTTTATTTCCAGTATTTTATCTGCTTTTTCTGATTCAAATAGTTCTGGATGGTGTTTCTCCAATTCCTCATAGGCTTTCACAAGCTCAATTAGCTGGAATGTACTCATCTCCAAAACTGCTACGCCAGAAGCCACAAAGTTGAGCGGGTTATTAATTTCGTGGGCAATTCCTGCAGTAAGTTGCCCCAAAGAAGCTAGTTTCTCAGACTGAACCAATTGTACTTGAGTCTGTTCTAACTCTAAATTCTTTTCTGTGAGTTTTTTACGTTCCTCCAAATAGATTTTTGACAATCCTCTGAAAGCGAAGTAGAGAAAAAGTATGGAGATAATGAGCGTTCCCCAAACATCGGCAAAGTGAGAGTCTTCGGTGGGGTAAGGAGTTACCCAATGGGGAAATAGGCTTTCGACAACTCCCAATCCAATTACTGTTAGCAAGAATGCTAGTGTTAGCCAAGTTTCATTCTTAGGCACAACTGTGAGACAAATTATAAATGCCAGAGAAATTATAATGGGCATAGCACCTCGCCAGCCATAAGTCATAAACCAAAATGCTGAACCCACAGCCAGCGTAAAAGCCACAAAAAGCCAAGGAAAGTAAAGCGATTTCATTCTACTTGAATAGAAAATAGCTAAATATGCTCCACCAGTCAAAAAGGAAGAAGCGATTAGGAAAGTACTGAAATCGCCCAGAACCCAATTCCCCAATCCAATTAGCGAAAAACAAGCTCCAAATGTAAAACTAGCAACATTGAAAATTCTTTGCCGAAAATCGAACTCCATTTTTCCTCCTCTAATGTAGTGTACGATTTTTTGTACAAAATCCATTTGAACGGGTTTATGCCGAAATAGAACAGTATAGAAATATTCTATTTGAGCTGGTA
>JBLIFI010000329.1:0-5831 GCA_047633715.1 Flammeovirgaceae bacterium | reverse complement strand
CGCTTGAACCAGTTTTATTGCTTGTTTTTCGAGTTTTAACAAACTCGAAAAACAAGCTAATTTCTTCAAATCTTAGTTTTGTTATACCTTTTAACCAAATTCACGATAGAGCCACAAATATAATCAAGTGAATCAATTAACTACTTTCCAAACTCACTAATTCAGCAAATCGCCAAATCCTGTTGAGCTTTCACAAATAGAAACAAATAATTGGAACTTATCAAGGTAGTTTTTGGTAATTTTACAGTTCAGCCATACAACATCAAAGTAATCAAAAAGTCTATTTCCGACTATGAAAAATCTGCAAAACACCATTATTCTTATACTTCTGATTGGATTGGTTGCATTCACAATCTACGATAAGATGCAAACTAAGCCACAACCTATTGTAGAGCAAATTCGCTACGAAACGGAACTTCTGAATATAGAAATGCCCGAAAAAATGGATTTCTGTGGGGAAACTGTTCCTCTGAAAGAACTCGCAATTCGGGAACGGCTCGACCGAGATTTGCACTCCAACAGCTTTTTTCACTCCAACACCATTCTGATTATGAAACGGGCAAATCGTTGGTTTCCTAGAATGCGTAAAATCTTGAAAGAAGAAGGTATTCCTGACGATTTTATTTATTTACCCGTGGTGGAAAGTGCCTTAACCAACGTCATTTCTCCTGCTGGAGCAACTGGATTCTGGCAATTTATGAGAGGAACAGGTAAGGAAATGGGTTTGACAATCAACGGGGAAGTGGATGAACGTTACGACCCAATCAAATCTACCAGAGCAGCTTGTAAATATCTCAAGCAAGCATATAAGAGGTTTGGAGATTGGACTTTGGTAGCCGCTTCCTACAATATGGGAATGAGCGGATTAGGCAGAAGGATTTCAAAACAAAAAGCGGATTCCTACTACGATTTACATCTAAATTCGGAAACGGCTCGCTATGTTTTCAGAATATTGGCATTCAAGGAAATACTTTCCAATCCAGACAAATATAAATTCAAAATCAAGTCGCAATATCTCTATCCAGAAGAAAAAGTAAAATATGTAACTGTTACCGAAAGTATTCGAGATTTAGCACAATTTGCTAAAAATCAAGGAATTAGCTACAATGCACTCAAATTCTACAACCCTTGGTTACGAAATACAGAATTGAAAATAAAGAAAGGGAAATCATACAATATAGCTATCCCAACCCAAATCACAGAAGCTGAAGAAGCTGATATGAAAGAAGGGAAAAAAGATTTGGAGGAAGTGAAAAAGGATAGTTTATAACTAAGTAAAGGAACTTTCAACACAGCATTTCCATTTACTAATTGCACAATCAAATAAAGCAATCTTCTTGGATTAGATTATTCCTAAATTGATTGTTATTTTTGTGCAAATTAAGAAATTAAATACTTGGAGTGAATGAAATCCACTCCAATCATAATCAATAATAGTATGGCGACAATACAGACACAATGTTTAATAATTGGCTCAGGCCCAGCAGGTTACACAGCGGCAATTTATGCTTCAAGAGCAGGAATAAAACCTTTGATGTTTCAAGGAAGCCAACCAGGCGGACAGTTGATGATTACCAATGATGTGGAGAACTACCCTGGCTACCCTGACGGAATCATGGGGCCAGAGATGATGATTGCTTTCCAAAAGCAAGCAGAAAGATTCGGGACAGACGTTCGTTTGGGAATGGTAACTGAAGTGAATTTCAGCAAAGATGGCGGAATTCATACAGCTACTGTAGAGAATGGTGATGTGGTAGAAGCTGAAACTATCATTATTTCAACTGGCGCATCGGCAAAATGGTTGGGGTTGGAGTCTGAGCAAAGGCTAAATGGGCAAGGTGTTTCTGCCTGTGCGGTTTGCGATGGTTTCTTCTACAGAGATATGGAAGTGGCTGTTGTTGGCGGTGGAGATACAGCTGCGGAAGAGGCAACTTACTTGGCAAAATTGTGTACGAAAGTCCACCTTTTTGTAAGAAGAGACGAAATGAGAGCTTCCAACATTATGCAGAAGCGAGTTCTGAATACTAAGAACATAGAAGTTCATTGGAACACAGAAACCGAGGAAATTCTTGGTAAAGATGAAGTGGAAGGTGTAAGAATAAAAAATAGAGAGACTGGCGAAACAAAGGAAATCAAAGTTCAGGGTTTCTTCGTGGCAATTGGACACAAGCCTAACACAGATATTTTCAAAGATTGGTTAGATATGGACGAAAATGGCTATTTGATTACCGCTCCAGATTCTACTGCTACAAAAGCCAAAGGCGTTTTTGCTGCTGGAGATGCACAAGATCATGTTTGGAGACAAGCAGTTACTGCTGCAGGAACTGGCTGTATGGCGGCTTTAGAAGCTGAACGATATTTGGCTGCCAAAGAAGTAGAAGCGTAGGTTTTTAACTTACATTTATTTAGTTCAAAATCCCTCTTGGAGTTATCCAAGAGGGATTTTTGCCTTTAGAGCAATTTGTTTTAGTGTTCTGATTTAGACTTAATAAAAATAGTTTTGTATTTATTTGGATTAAGTCTAAATAAGAATAAGCTTTGCAGAGCAAAAAACATCATCCATCAAAATCAAATCATGAAGAACAGATTACAAGGAATATTCGGAGTCTTGGCAATTGCTGGACTAGTCATTTTCGCAAGTTGTGAAGACGAGAAAATTATTGAGGTAATTGTTTCACCTATCGTAAATGTAGATTCTATAAAAACTGAAGCGGTAAAACAATATGCAGAAATCGTTTACCAAAGCTATGTAGATTCCAAAACACAAGCTGATGCGCTAAAAACGGCTATTGACAATTTTGTGGTAACTCCAACCGAGACTAATTTTGCACTCGCAAAAAACGCTTGGCTTATCGCTAGAGTACCTTACGGACAAACTGAAGTTTACAGATTTTACATGGGACCAATTGATGCCGAGCCAGGCGGACCAGAAGGAGATTTGAATTCATGGCCTCTGAACGAAAGCTATATTGACTATGTAGAAGGAATGCCAGAAGGAGGAATTATCAATGACGTAACTATTACAATCACAGAAGCTTACCTCCGCTCTAACAATGCACAAGATGTGGATGAAGTGAATGTAAGTATTGGCTACCACGCAATTGAATTTTTGCTTTGGGGACAAGATGATGGCGATGCTTCCAAGTTAACTAGCGGAAACCGTTCTTTCACAGATTACACTACTGCCGATAATGCTACTCGTAGAGGAGAGTATTTGAAAATTTGCGCTGAAATGGTATCAGATGACTTACAAATTCTTGTAGATGCTTGGAAACCAGATGTTTTTGATAATTATCGTGCTACTTTCGTTGCCGATGATAAAAAAGCATTGGAAAGTATTTTGACAGGAATGGGAAGTTTGAGCAAAGCAGAATTGGGTGGAGAGCGAATGAATGTTGCTCTTGTAAACCATGACCAAGAAGATGAGCACTCTTGTTTCAGCGACAATACACATACTGATATTGCCATGAATGCGAAAGGAATTCAAAACGCATTTTTGGGGACTTACATTGCCACAAATGGAACAGCTTACAATGGTGCAGGATTGTACCATGTGATTTTAGCTGTTGATACTGACTTAGCAGAAAAAATGAAAAAAGAATTAGAGGTTTCTGTAAAATGTACTAATAATATTCAAGCTCCTTTCGATTTTGAAATCAGCTCAGATAACCCAACAGGAAACAAAAGAGTACGAGATGCTATCACGGCTCTGCAATCTCAAGCAAATACGATGGTAGATATTGCCACAAAATTAGGCTTGACCATCAATACAGATGGCTAAAAACACCAAATTGAAAACCATGGAAGGCTTGTCGTATTTTACGGCAAGTCTTTTTGAAGATTTACGTAGGGACGTTTCAAGCATCGTTCCTAGAATCATTCAAATTGAATTAAATGAAAAAAATACTTCTATATTTCTCTTCTCTTATTTTTATTGGAGTTCTTTTATTTTCTGCTTGTTCAGAAGACAAGGAGATTGAGCCAGTAGTTCTACTCGAAGAAAATGAAGAGCTTTCTGGAGGAGATATGACTGTTTTTGATATTTCCTTAGAAGCATTCAATAAACCTGCTCCGAATCTTTCTATTGAGAGTTTCAACAATTTCCAAGTAGGGAATTCATTCTTCCGAACGGTTTGGGTTCCTGCGCCAGCCAGCACAACTGCACGAGATGGAGTTGGCCCATTAATGAACGCCATGTCTTGCACAGGTTGCCACATTCGGGATGGGCGGGGAAACCCACCAACTACTTTTGGTGCGCCTTTAGTTTCCATGCTTTTTCGATTGAGTATTCCTGGTAGTAACGCCAACAACTCACCAATTGGAGAGCCAAATTATGGTGGACAACTCCAAACAAAAGCAGTTTTGGGTTACAAACCCGAAGGCTCGGCAAGTATTCAGTACACAGAGCAAGAAGGGAAATTTACCGATGGAACTACTTACAGCTTACGAGTCCCGAACTACAAATTTACTGATTTGAATTATGGGGATTTGGCAAGTAATGTGCTTTTTTCTCCACGAGTTGCTCCTGCGGTGTTTGGATTGGGGTTATTGGAGTCTATTTCAGAAGAAGCAATTTTAGCACAAGCCGATGAAAGCGATGTTGATAAAGATGGCGTTTCAGGAAAGCCAAATTATGTCTGGGATTTCACCGAAAATAAACGCGTTTTAGGTCGATTTGGGTGGAAAGCTAATCAGCCAAATTTACGTCAGCAAAATGCAGGTGCTTTCAATGGTGATATGGGATTGACCACGCCTATTTTCTCCGACCCGGACTGTACAGATTCCCAACTCGATTGCCAAAACTCACCCAATGGAGGCGAACCAGAAATCACTTCGGAAATGTTGGATTTTGTAACTTCTTATGTCAAATCTTTGGGAGTTCCCGCTCGGAGAAACTGGGACGATGAGCAGGTTTTAGAAGGAAAAGGTTTATTTCTTGAAGCCAACTGTCAAGCTTGCCATACTCCGAAATATGAATTGAGCAGTATAGATGATTTACCTGAATATGGAACTCAAACTATCCGACCATTTACCGATTTACTTCTCCACGATATGGGCGAAGGCTTATCTGACAAAAGACCTGATTTTGAAGCTACAGGAAATGAATGGAGAACTCCGCCACTTTGGGGAATTGGCTTGGTGGAAACTGTGAACAATCACACCAATTTTCTTCATGATGGTCGAGCAAGGAATTTAACTGAAGCCATTCTTTGGCATGGCGGAGAAGGCGAAAACTCTAAACAAGCATTTTTACAGATGAATGAGAGTGAAAGAAAGGCAGTTTTAGCATTTTTGGAATCATTATAGAGCACTTTCAAAATTAAAACACTTATCATATTTATCTAAAGACAACAATTATGAAAAGCAAAATATTAAATGAGTAAGAATGTCGCGTTTTAGCAGAAAATAGACTTCGCTTGATGAATGAAGGCGAAAATGATTACTTCATTTCAGATGAATATATAATTGAGTTTGAACTCGGCTGGGTTTTTCCTTGGACTTCAAAGAAGTATGTTGAAACAGGAGAGTTACAATATGCATTAGCTGGAAATGCACCTCTTTTAGTAGATAAACTAACACATGAGATACATAATACTGGAACAGCTTTAGACACCGAATACTATATTGAAGAGTACTTAATTGAAAATTATGGCGATAATATGAGTTGGGAAGTTAAAATAAGACCCTCAGACTCTTTAGATAAGCAAAAAGCAGTTTGGATTAATTCTATAAAGAGCGTATTTGATTATAACTCTAAAGAAGCATTGAGTTTTATAACTGAATTACCCTGCGTAAAATTATCCGAAGCAAATAAACTAGAAGAACTCAAA
>JBLIFI010000328.1:0-5864 GCA_047633715.1 Flammeovirgaceae bacterium | reverse complement strand
CGAACCTCTCGTGGGCGAGAAGCTACTTTGCAGGCTTACAAACATTTGGGAATTATTCCTCCACAAGCAATGGGGACTTTATTCGATTGAGACTAAATCAGAACTAAAAGCAATCAGAATTTGAAATGTCGATAATTAATTTGAATTAGTGTGTTTCAACTAGGAACTCCCAAAATGAAATAGAAAATCTAAGCATGGCCATAATTACTACGGTTATATTTTAATTGGTATAAATAGTATTTACAAGGCTTTTTCACAAAGATGACTTTGGCATGGGACACGCCAAAAAGAGCCTACACCTTTCGTGCGTGTCTTACGGGGACGCCCAATGCCGTTAAGTTAAGGAACTTTACTTCAGTCAGCGTGCCCCGGTCAGAGACTGATTTCCATTTTCGGCACAGGTTCGGATGGAATCGGTAGCCGATGCTATCGCCTTCGAGAACCTACGCCAGCGTTTTACGCTGGTTTAAACCTCCACCCGACATTTCCCACCCTAATTTTCCAAATCCTGTATTTAATAAAAAACTGATTATCAGTTTTTTAAATAGAAAATATGGCTTTTTATAAATTGTATTAAGCTTTTGGAAAATGGAGTTGAAAGAAACAATTAGTATTTTAACTATTACTTTCCCGTGAAATGAACAAAATTTAGCTTATTAGTTGTCAGACACCTTTGCATAAAATGGATATAAATAACTTTCTGATAATCAAATAATTAAGTGTTTTGTAGAAAATAAGCGATTTGTATTTTAATGGTGGGAAATGTCGGCTCCACGCTTGAACCAAATTCCACTAACTTAATGGCATTGCGGGAACGCCCAGTCGCACCACCTCTCAACTCGTTGGAAATGGCACCTTGTTTTTTTATGAAAAAGCCCTGATAGTATTTACTTGTTTCAGTCTTTTTGCTTGAACTAATGTTTAAAAACAAACTTTATAAAATAGCCGAACCACGCCTATTGACCCTATTGCTACATCTCAAAAAAAATCTTTAATTCAAGTTTATCAAACGGTTGCGAAGTTGTTCTAAAATGATATTTTTGCCCCTATTTGAAGGAAAGATGAACCGAGAGAGCCTTTCCTAATTTTTCACATTGAAATTTAGAAAAGATGCAAAAGACAATGACTTCCGCAGAATTTATTGAGTTAGAAGACAAGTATAATGCGCATAATTACCATCCACTTCCAGTAGTTCTGACAAAAGGAAAAGGGGTTAAGGTTTGGGATGTAGAAGGAAAAGAGTACTTCGATTTCCTATCTGCCTATTCTGCAGTGAACCAAGGGCATTGCCATGATAAAATTACTGAAGCCTTAGTTTCGCAAGCCAACCAAATCACGCTTACTTCAAGAGCATTCTATAATGATGTATTAGGAGAATACGCCAAATTCATTACTGAATTTTTCGGCTATGACCGAGTATTGCCAATGAACTCTGGTGTTGAAGGCGGAGAAACTGCTATTAAGCTATGTAGAAAATGGGCTTACGAAGTAAAAGGAGTTGAAGCAAACAAAGCTAAAATTATCTTTGCAAATGGCAACTTTTGGGGAAGAACATTAGCAGCAATTTCTACTTCTACAGATCCAACGAGTTATAAGAATTACGGGCCTTATATGTCTGGTTTCGAGCTAGTTGATTATAATGACTTAGATGCTTTGGCAAAGGCATTAGAAGATCCAAACGTAGCAGGATTTATGGTAGAGCCAATTCAAGGAGAGGCTGGTGTGGTAGTTCCAGAGGAAGGCTATTTGAAGAAGGTTTACGAAATGTGCCAAGCGAAAAATGTATTACTCATTGCCGATGAGGTGCAAACAGGAGTTGGCAGAACAGGAAAACTTTTGGCTTCCGATTATGATGGAATCAAACCAGATATTTTGGTTTTAGGGAAAGCACTTTCGGGTGGAGTTCTCCCAGTTTCAGCTGTGTTGACAAGAGACGAAATCATGCTGACTATCAAACCAGGCGAACATGGTTCTACTTTTGGTGGAAACCCATTGGCTTGTAAAGTTGCCATGAAAGCATTGGAGGTTTTGAGAGATGAGAAGATGACGGAGAATGCCTACGATATGGGAATCATTTTCAGAGACAGAATGAA
Organism: Flammeovirgaceae bacterium; assembly: GCA_047633715.1. Lineage (GTDB taxonomy): Bacteria > Bacteroidota > Bacteroidia > Cytophagales > Flammeovirgaceae > JBLIFI01. The sequence goes on along the minus strand of JBLIFI010000328.1, from coordinate 3,771 downwards.
TGCTTTGGTTGGAAAATGCGATTTGGTAAACCTAGTACGTGGACGAGGCTTGTTAAATGCAATTGTCATCAACGATTCGGAAGACAGTTCTACTGCTTGGGATATTTGCCTAGCTCTGAAAGAAAATGGCTTAATTGCTAAACCAACTCATGGAAACATTATCCGTTTTGCTCCTCCATTGGTGATTACAGAAGAAGAATTGCACCAATGTTGCGATATTATTGATAAAACTATTATTGAATTTGCGAAAAACAGGTAGTTTTTAGGTTCAGTAAGGAAATAAGTAAAACTCCTCATGCAATATTGTATGAGGAGTTTTACTTATTTATGTCTAGTTGATGATTTGAAAAAGAGGAGATAGGAGTGTTCTGAGGGTTTAGTTATATTTGATAGACAAAAGTAAATAACCAAGCAAAAAAACATGTCATCTAAAAATCAAAATGGGGAATTAACCTCAAAAAAGTCAATTGCCCAAAATGCGAGGCTGAACAGCCAAGGATACGGAGACCAAAGAATATTAGGCAATTCCTTTGGGGTGGCTCAACCTGCCCAAGTTGCGGAACGGAAATGGATAAATTTGGAAAGGAAATAAGTTAACTAATTCATCTTTGGCAGGCGAACTACGAACTCACTTCCCACTCCTGCTTTACTCCAAAATGAAATCTCCCCATTTAAGGTTTCCACCAAAAGCTTGGTAATTGATAAACCTAAGCCCGTAGAATTTTCCCCTTTGGTAGGTTTTGATGATATTTTAGCAAAGCGATTGAATATCTTCCCTTGCTCTTCTTCACGAATTCCCTGCCCATAGTCCTTCACTTTCAATTCTAAGAAGTCATGAGTTGAAGTCAATCCAACCTCAATTTTTCCGCCCTCGAAAGAGTATTTGATTGCGTTTGATACAAGATTGTCAAATATTTCTGTCAATATTTTTTCATCGGTAAAAAAAGTTCCTTTTTGGAAATTGAAAGAATGATTGATTTCTATTGATTTTGCTTTCGCAAATTGACTTTGGAATTCAATAAGTGTAGAGAAAACAGTATCCAAATCAATTTGTGAAGGTTTTAAACTCAAACCGCCTTGTTCAACAGTACATATTTCTAAGAAACGCTGAACCATTTCCCGTCCTTCGTCAATCACTTTATCTAACAAGGCATAGTATTCTTCTTTTACTTCCTCATTATCTCCATCCATTTTTATGAGTTCAATCAAGCCTTTTAACTTCCCTAAAGGCGAACGAAACTCATGAGCCACAACGCTAGCCATTTGCTTGCTTTGATTGTTTAAATTCTCTAGGTACTGATTCTTTTCTCGGAGTTTTTTCTGTGAATCGGCAAACTTCAAGGTGGCGTTTAATGAAGAGAAAACCTCCATTTCGCTAAATGGCTTACGTAAAAAACCATGTGCTCCAGCCGAAAATGCCTCTTGCACTTTATCTACCGAAATATTCATAGCAGTAATGATTACAATTGGAATATGCTCAGTAGCAGGGTTTTGCCGAATTGCTTTCATAGCAGAAATACCGTCTTTTTCAGGCATCATCCAATCCATAAAAATAACATCTGGCATTTTGGATTCTGCAAGTTGCGTGGCTACTTTGCCATTTGGAGCACTCACAACCTCATGCCCGAAAGTATTAATGAACTTGCCTAAATATTGTAGATTAGCAATTTCATCATCGACAATCAATATTCTTTTTCTTACAGCTATTGAGGTTCCACACATATATTGCTCTGTTTTGTCTATGTCTAATTTACGTACTTGAGCCTAATTAGGTTTATTTATTCCGATTCATTAACAAGACTTGTCATTCGTTTACAAAACTGCGTGTTTATTTTTTTTTGGTAAATTTTGAAAGAATTTTTGTAAAATGGTTTTGAGTAAACAAAAACGTATATTCGCTACTTTGACAAGTATAAAAATTGGAAATAGATTTTTAGATTATGAATATATATTTAATCCCCAGTTATTTAGCAGAAGATACTCAGCAATTTATTCCTCCATTCGTAAAGGAAATAATACCTCAAATCCAGTATTATTTGGTGGAAGATGAGCGAACTGCTAGGCGATTTGTCGGCTCACTAAAGGTGGGAGTTGTAGTGCGAGATTTAACTTTTATAAAAGTAAACAAGCAGACCAGAACAGAGCAAATTGCAGAAATATTCGACCAAATCCCGAAAGGCTCGAACATAGGAATTATTTCGGAGGCGGGAGTTCCCTGCGTGGCAGACCCAGGTAGTTTAGTGGTCGATTTTGCGCACAAAAAGAAATGGCATATTTTTCCAATCCCTGGCGCTTCTTCCATTATTTTGGCACTAATGGGCTCGGGGATGAACGGACAAAAATTTTCGTTCAATGGCTATTTGCCCATCAAGCTTCCCGAAGCAAAAAAAGCCATTCATCAGATTCAGGCAGAAGCAGAGAAAGGCTTCACTCAAATTTTTATGGAAACTCCATTCAGAAACAATAAGCTTTTCGAATGGCTACTTACTCATTGTAAAAAAGATTTGAGATTGTGCATTGCCTGTAATCTTACTGCGCCAGACCAATTTGTGAGAACCCGAAAAGTATCTGAGTGGAAAACAACTGATATAGATTTACATAAAAAGCCTACAATTTTCGTCTTAGGGGTTTAGCTTGGATTTCGCTATTCGTTCAGTAATGAATGGCTAAGGAAAACCATAGGAACTTGTTGGTTTTTGGCTCGAATTCGCACATTGTCAGGTTCAAAAGAACTCTGACAATGTGCTTTCTGCATAACGTTCCATCTCAAAAAGTCCCTTTGAACCAATGCTGAATCAGCGCAGTAAACTCCATCAAATAGGCAATTCCCATGTGGATGAATACTCCACCCCAAATATTTCGGGAATAATAAGCGATTATGCCCAAAATATAACCGCCAAAAATTGAGCTGACGGCTTCTCCTAAAGGCTTCCCGAAGTGGAGAAATCCGTAAACTGCTGCCATTGGCAAAATCGCATCTTTGCCTAATATCTTGACCATTCCAATAACCAACGCACCTCGGAACATCAATTCCACAAAAGTGAAATCCATTCCGTAAACAAACTCATAAATGGCAGTCATTTGCCATTTCTCCAAGCCAAAAACAGGCTCAATTATCCAGAATTTGAAAGTTGGATATTGCTTTAAGAAAGCGGGAATGAAAGAAGCAGTCATAATGAGTGGCAACATGATGAGCAACATCCACAAATAAGGTTTGATATTTACGTTTTTTGTAGTTAACCCAAAAAGCCCAGACATTTCTTTATCGTAATAATTTTTGATAAGGAAAAATGGAATTGTATAGAGCATGATTCTCCGAATGTTGGAGAATATTTTCCCAAGGAAATACCGCTCCGAATAATTGCTGATTCCGAGCAGGAAATCATGATGGAATGCAAAACCACCTGCAATTCCCATTAGGCCAATAAAAAGCCCACTTTTAATCCAAAAATGTTTGTTTCCCAACTTATCAAACTGTTTTGTGAGCAGTAGTTTGGGAATGACTACGCCATAATAGGCAAAGCCGAAAAAACAGAAATGCCAAAACATTCCCATCCATGGGTTTACCAAAGTGGCATCTAGCACGCTGTCTTCAAAATCGTATTTGAAATTGAAATAGAAGGTAATAATTAGGAAAATAAGTGTGTATCCATAAACAAGCGGATTGAAATCTGCCCGAATAAAGTCTTTGAGGTAATTGATTATCTTTTTGATGGCAGTAATTTTAGAGGTCAGACAAACACGGTGGAAATTCCAGTATTTATGAAAAGT
>JBLIFI010000327.1:0-5878 GCA_047633715.1 Flammeovirgaceae bacterium | reverse complement strand
CTGATTGATACGCAATTAGTCAATTCTGTTCATGATGTTTCCGATGGCGGTTTGTTCATTGCCTTGGCAGAGTCTGCTATTAAAGGCAATTTAGGTTTCAGCATCGAAACTGATTCTAATTTCCGAAAAGATGCTTTCTTGTTTGGAGAGAGCCAAAGCAGAGCCGTGGTTTCTATCAAAGCTGAATCCAAAGAGAAATTTGAAAGCTATGTTGGAACAGATTTCAGCTTCTTGGGTAAAGTAACTGCAAAAGGTTTAGAAGTCGATGGAGAAATTTTGGCGAGTTCTGAAGAAGCGAGCGATTTACATGAGAATAGTTTAGGAAGGATTTTGAGTAAGTAGAGATTATCCTTTTAGAGAAAACAGAAACCTTCCTAAGTTGTGAGACTTGGGAAGGTTTTTTGCATTCGGAACTCAACTTTTGTATGCTTTTTGTACTTGTACGTTTAATAAATTAATTGTATTTTTACATACATGGATAAAGATATACTATATCAGATTACGGAAATATTCTCTACTATTCCTAATTGGAAGATAGAGTTTGATCATCATGATGGTAGGAACTTTGGGATAGATGGAGTACTAAACCTACATATTAAAAATAGGACATTCTCTTATGAGTTCATATCTAAAATTCGGTTAACAATGTCCTCCTTACAGAGAATGGAAAACATGCTGACCTCATCAAATAATTTAGTCCTAGTTTCAGAGCATATTCCGAAATCACTGAGGAACCTTCTTGTAGAAAAAGAAATAAACTATATCGACACAGTTGGGAATGTTTATTTCTCAAAAGCTCCAGACCTCTACATTCATATAGAAACAGGTAAATCAATCAAAAATCCAAAGACTAAATCCAACCGAGCATTTACTAAATCTGGATTGAAAGTTATTTATCAAATTCTCATCAATGAGCAAATATTAAATGAGCCATACAGGCATATTGGTAAACTCTCAAAGGTTTCAATTGATACTGTCGGAAAGGTATTTCATGAATTATTAGAGCATCAATATATAGTCAGAATAGATAAAAATACCTATAAACTGTCTGATTTTGAACGCCTGATGTCGGAATGGGTTACAGTTTTCAATAAAATATTAAGACCAAAACTGAAACAACGTAGGTTTGACTTTAAGCGGAATCAATTAAAAAAAATAGCAGAGATTGTACCTAAAACAACTTTAGGGGGAGAATTGGCGGGCGAAATATTATCAAATCATTTATTAGCAGAAAACGCAATTTGCTACATTGAAGGCTCATTTATTGACTTTGCAAGAAAAAATGATTTAATACCCAATCCAACAGGTAATATTTTATTGATGGAAAAATTTTGGATTGAAGAAGAGTCAGATTTTTCAAAAACTCCTACTGTTTCGCCTTTATTGGTATATGCAGATTTGATAAGTAATCCTACGCCAAGAAATTTGGAAACAGCCAAAATCATATTAAATAATGATGTCTATAAGTTTTGAACAGTTGCTTAATGCAAAAAGTGTGAAGCGTATAATCGAAGATTTAAGGGAAGCTTCAAGCAATCTAGATATTGAGTTTTTTGCAGTTGGAGCGCTTGCAAGAAATGTTTGGTACATGGAAAATAAAGAAGATGCTCGTGGAACAAAAGATGTTGACTTTGGTGTGTACGTACCTAATCATCAAATTTATCAATCCTTAAAGGATATGCTCATTGCTAATTTTGGTTACAATGAAATTTCAACGAATGCCTTTTGCCTCATTTCTCCTTACGAGAAATTACCCGTGGATTTACTTCCTTTTGGAGAAATAGAGAATCAAGGTAAAGTCATAACTGAAGGAAGTGGCTTGGTTTCCATAAACTTAGATGGTTTTAGTGAAGTGTATGAACATGGATTACTAAGTAAATTAATCGAAGGAGTAAAGTTGTCAATATGTTCAATACCCTCGGTAGTTCTTCTCAAACTGATTGCTTATGATGATCGACCTGATAATAGACCCAAAGACCCACTAGATATAAATTCAATATTTATCTATTATCCAGATATTGAGAGTGAGAAACTTTGGGGAGAATACAATTTTCTTTATGATGATGAAAAAACTCATGATGAGGTAGGAATCTCTGTGCTAGGATACGAAATAAGTAAAATAATTTTTAGCAACGATACTTTAATAGAGCGTGTGGTAAATATTCTAGACAAAGCAATCAATTCAGAGTCTCAATTAGCTGAAAAGATGATTCAAAACCCTGTAGAGGAAACTGTGAAATCAAAACAGGATATGTTGGTCTTTTTGAGAAATGGTATAGTTTCAGGATTAGAGAAGTATGGTGCAGAGTAATATTTGTATCAGAAAAATCTTTACTGCCAACTCAGAATTATGCTTCTAATACCTAGGTTTAGCCTAGTGCATTTCTTGAAAAAAAAACAATATCAACTCTCGGTCTTGAGTTTTTTAAGTAAACCTTGCTAGTAAGCCCAAGTTGCGAAAAGTACCTTCAAAAGGTTTAGAGGTTGATGGGGAGACTCTTTCCACTTCCGAAGAAGCGAGTGATTTACACGAGAATAGCTTGGGAAGGATTTTGAGTAAATAGTCAAGAAGTTGGCAGTGTCGGCAGACCTGCCAATCTTCGATTGAATAGAAAGCCCTTTCTAAGTTGTGAAACTTGGGAAGGATTTTTCTATCATTTGGAAATGCAATCGACTATTTATCTCAATATTTGAATTAATGCTTTACAATCTTCAAACATATTTATAGAAGACATATTTGCCCAAATATCTGATATATCGTCAACAGGAATTAAGTTGAGCGACCCAGTTACGCTATCCAATACTTTCTTCACATCATCTTTGTCCATAATGCAATGGATTTTTTGAAGGGAATAACAGTCTTGGAAATGACTCTTCAATCCAATGTCGCTATCAAGATTTAGTTTTCCATTTTTCTTGTTGATTACACCTTCATTTATCTCTCGGAGAAACTGTTTAATTCGTTTTGTTGCTTCATCCACGAATCTGTCATCAAGTTTTACTTGTTTTTCTTGAATGATGTTTAATAAGGCTGCCTCTATTTCTCCTGCTATCTCTGATTGTCTTGTTTCTTTATTGATATTTATTTCAGCTAAAATTTGTGAAAGCAATTCTATATTTGAAAATATGACTGACTCTATTGTATATGAGTTCCATATAAGAACTGGAACACCCAGATATTCAGACATTTTAGATTGTACTTCGTTTTTCCAAAAATCAGGCATATAATCTCTATCAAAAACTAAGATACTTTTCTCCCAAAGGTTTCTCCCATTTTTTATTTTCGAGAACACAACCTTATAGGAAGCTATATTTTTGTAAATATCTACCACACTTCCTACACTCCAATAAACATGTGAGGAGGAGCTGTCTTTAGAGAAAAGTTGCTCAATGAAAACTGAATCTGACTTTCCTTCTATCAATAATATTCTATTCGCTTCAAGTGCATTGATAAAATCTAATGAAGATTCTCCATCAAGTAGTTTTATAGCCTTGGCAGACTTACTTGGTAAAAGTCCAATTTTTGGCAAGGAAACTATATCCTCTCCAATACTTTTATATATGTTAGAACTTTCTGTCTCCAAAAGGAATACGTTTTGGGGTGGCGTGCTTCTTATGAGACTTTCATTGTGAGTAGTTACAAATATTTGCGTATTAGAAGCAAATTCACTAACGGTAAGAACATCCATCAATCGTTTCTGTAAATCTCTGTGCAAATGGCTGTCTGGTTCATCCAATAGGACCAAATTGAGTGTTGTTTGCCCTTCGTATAAAGATAAAAGCACTTCGATAATTTGCAATGTTCCACTTCCTAAAAGGGATAAATCTTTGCTTTCTGAAACAGCAGAGTCTTTTGTGAAGTTTACCTTCACTCTTGTATCTTCATTTTCCCTACTATCTATCCTTAAATTTAGTCCATTAGGGTTTACTGCTGAAGAAATATTGAACAAAATTTGATTTAATCGGAGTTGAAAATCTTCAAATGCACTTGGGTTTTTTGCCAATCTGCTAATTCTATTTCTGATAACTTGGCTCGACTGCCGAGCTTTGATAAGGTTTTTTACCTTAGGTAAGTACATGTAATCTTCCTTCTCTAATACAGACGAAATGGCGTTGGAATAGATTATATTCCCGAAGTTGGGTAGTTGGAAATCCTTGTTGAATATTTCGTAATCAAATCCTGTTCTATGATGCTCAATCTGGTAATTGGAATGCGATGCTTTTTTTATTATAAATTCAAGCACAAAGTTCTTTTCTCCATTGCTAAGTTTAACCGAGATAGATATTTTGTTATCTGTGTTTCTTTCAAAGAACAAATCTTCAAAATACGGACTTCTCACTCTTACTATTTCTTGGAAAGGGAAATAATTGTCTTGGCTATTTCCAAAAAAATAATACCCTCGTTCAATATATGGAGAAGCCCTTTTTGATGTTCTAATTGTTTTCTCTGCACACTCGTACCAAAGTGCTATTGCCTCCAGAACGGTTGTTTTCCCAGCATTATTTACTCCTGTCAGAACATTGAGTTTTGAGTTGAAGAAGAACTTTACATCTTTAAAAGATTTAAAGTTCTCTATTTTTAATTCTTTGATATACCACATGAACTATCTTTTTAATGTATCTCAACTTATAGCTAACTCTTTAGCCAACCGTTTTTCCAGAACCTTTATGGCCAGAAAATAATGTTTTTTTCGGAGATTCGACAATGCTTTGGAGCTTGCCATCCTCAATATTCAAACTATACTTGATTTTTTTCTCTGTATCCGACATCACGCACCTCATCCAAATCCACATAAAATTCTGGATAATCGGCAATCTCGAGGTTCAATTCCGTGACAGTTCGAACTTGGAACTTATTAGTAATGGGGAAATTATATGTTGAAGTTGGCATCTATTTGTAGTTAAATCACTTACTCAAATGTACGAGATTTATTATAGTTCTCTAAATTATCACTTGCAGAAAAACAATTTGATTTCGTAAGGTTCAACCAATATTTTCCTATCTTTCAACTACTAAAAATCCAAATAAGCCTTACTTTTGAACTCTGATTTCCCATATCAATCAAATCAAGCCTTGTCAAACACCTACTTTCAGTTCAAGCAATTCCGAATCAATCAAGAGCATTGCGCCATGAAGGTTTGCACAGATGCATGTGTTTTTGGGGCTTGGGTGGCGGAAAAGTTGAGCTCAGTTTCCCAAAATTCTACAAATATTTTGGATATTGGTGCAGGAACGGGCTTGTTGAGTTTGATGCTGGCACAACAAGTTTCGGGAGAAATAGAAGCGGTGGAAATTGATGAATTGGCTTTTGAACAATGCGAAAGCAATTTTTCGGACAGTCCCTTTTCTGAGAAACTAAAAGCCCATCAGTCTGACATTCAAGGATTTGCCAAAGAATCTGAAAAGCAGTTTGAGCTAATCATCTCCAACCCGCCTTTTTTTGCAAACGGTCTGAAAACCGCCCAATCCAACAAGAACAAAGCCCGCCACGATACGAGTTTGACCATAAAAGAGTTGTTGGATTCAGCCAAAACGCTACTTTCTGAAAACGGGAGTTTCTTTGTATTGCTTCCTTTTTATGAGAATACGCTTTTGTTGGAACTGGCAGAAAAACTGGGCTTGAGAGAATGCAGAAGATTGGAAATATTCAATCAAGAAAGCAAACCTATTTTCAGGGCGGTTTCCGAGCTGAGGTTTACCGAAAAACAAGCTAATTTCGCTACCGAAAAACTGATTATTAGAGACGAATCTGGAGAATATTCTGCAAGGTTTGTGGAGTTGCTGAAAGCGTATTATTTATATTTATAGGTATGTCGGTATAAGTCGCCTAAATAGTTCGAGCGTCCGCTCGGACTTGTAATTTCGAGGAAGCGTCTG
>JBLIFI010000326.1:0-5888 GCA_047633715.1 Flammeovirgaceae bacterium | reverse complement strand
AACAGCTTCATTGTGTATAAAAAAAGATGACAGAAAGCTTCAAAAAAACTCTACAATTTCCCAATTATCTGGCAAATCAATAAATCCTTCATAAGTCAGTAAAGCTTCGTTTCTACTTTGATATTCCCGAATCCAATTAACTAATAAATTCCAAGTGGTTTCATCGAAATTATACCATTTGTGAATCTTCAAAAGTCTCCTTTTCTCTGAAGCAAAAATGAAAGGGCTGTTTTCTTGATTGGGTTGTTGGATTATGTGTAAATCTTCCATAGGTTGGGTTTTGATAAGGTTTTAGAGAAGTAAATTGGGAACTGTGTAATCTCTACTTGCTCATTCTCTTCCATTGTGCTGAATCAAGAATGATGATTTCAAGAGAAGAGATTTCTTCTTTGAATTCCTCGCCTATTTCTTCGGAGTCCTCATCTTCTTCATGCGCATACCAGAAAATCTGGACTTCTGAATCACAATTCTTTCCATAGTTATCAAGTGCTTTTATAAACTCAAATACTTTCTTCATAGCTGCTGTATTGAAATATTCCATCCAAATTTCTATGCGAATTTTCTCTGGCTTTGTTTTTAGGTAAATTTCAATCCAGCTATATATAGGAGTGAAAATTGCAACTGTATCACTTACACAACAGCGTCCAGAGAATTTAATTAAATCATTGCCCATGTTTCCAATGAAATTAGGTCCTGACGAATAGTTTGCATTTTTAGAATAGACATTAAACTCCTTTAAGGTTTTTACAAACAAATGAGAGATTAAAAAATTAGTATTCTCAGGCGATATAGGATAACAGAATCTAATAAAATGCTCATATTCCCAATCAATAGGCAAATCAATATATCCCTCATAAGTCAGCAAAGCTTCGTTTCTACTTTGATATTCCTGAATCCAATCAACCAATGAATCCCAAGTGGTTTCATCGAAACTATACCATTTGTGAATCTTCAAAAGCCTCCTTTTCTCTGAGGCAAAAATGAAAGGGCTGTCTTCTTGATTGGGTTTTTGGATTATGTGTAAATCTTCCATATGTTGTGTTTTGATAAGGTTTTAAACAAGATACTTATAAGTAGTCTAGCTTAAATATATTCCTATTTTTAGTTCTTAAAAATTTCATTTAGAGATAAGTACAAAAGAGTACAACTCCCGTGGTTCGGCATCCCGACAATAAATAGCACAAGGTGCTTAATCTGTTTTTTGGAGAATTAAAACTCCGTAAACCTTCTAAATCGAACTCATATTGATTTAACTTGCCACCTTACTATTTTGCCATTTTACTATCTGAATTGTGCCAATAATTTCTAGCAAATCTTTCAAAACACCTATTATCCAGTTCAATGGGCATTTGCAAACTATTATTCCCAGTTTTTTCAGAACGTGGGAGTATGAGCCTTACGAAAGGGAACGCATTTTCACACCCGATGAAGATTTTCTGGATTTAGATTGGCTAAAATCCGACTCCAAAAAGCTGATTGTGATTTCCCATGGTTTGGAAGGAGACAGCAAAAGGCATTATGTGTTGGGAGCCGCACAACTTTTCCACGAAAATGGCTGGGAAGTATTGGCTTGGAATTGCCGAAGTTGCAGCGGGGAACTCAATCTCCAACCCCGATTTTACCACCACGGAGATACGCCCGATTTAGCTTTTGTGATAAACCACGCACTTTCGCAAAAAGAATATGATGAGGTTTTTTTGCTCGGATTCAGTATGGGAGGAAGTCTGACACTTCGGTATATGGGAGAAGCTGGGGAGAATGGGCATAAGCAAATCAAGCGAGCCATGGCAGTTTCTGTGCCATGCTATTTGCCCGATTGTGTGACAGAATTGGAGAAGCCATGGAAAATGTTTTACAATAAGCGATTCTATAAAAAACTGAAAGAGAAGTTGGTGGCAAAAGCGAAATTGATGCCCGACCGAATTGATATTTCCCAATTGGAATCTCAAAAAATTACTTCGTGCCGAAGAATGGATGATTTGTATTTTGCCCCACTTCACGGCTATCCAAACTCAGAAGTATTTTATGACCAAATCAGCTCATGGTATTTTTTGGATAAAATCAGACAACCAACTTTACTCCTGAATGCCAAAAACGACCCATTCTTAGCTAATCGGTGTTATCCAACCGAAATTGCCAAGCAAAATGAAGCTTTCTTAATGGAAACTCCCGAGCAAGGCGGACACGTTGGATTCTGCGTAGCTGGCGACAAACATACTTATGCAGAGCGCAGAGCGTTAGAGTTTGCAGAAGGAGGAGGTTGAAAATTGGCGAGTTGATGATTTAGTGAATTGGCGAATTGAAAAAAATGAGAAAAGAGAAAGGAGAAAAGGGAAAAGAGGAAAATAGCACCAAAAAACAACCAAAAGCTATCAACTGGTTCAAGCGTCCACGCTTGAACCCAAGCGATAAACTCGTTTCAACTCATTCAAACTGCCTAAAATATTGCTTGCTCTTCATTCTTCTTTCCTTCTCAACACTTTCCCTCGCTCAAGATTGGGAGTTGGTTCGTTCATTTCCAGTTCCTAGAATTCATAAACTCCAAGTTGACCGCTACGGAAGTTTGTTTGTGGCAGACAGAAATGGCAATATTTTCAAACTCGATAGTTTGGGTAAAACATTGGAAACCTATTCGCCTATTGGCGGAGCTTTACCTTCCGATTTACAGGTTTCCCAATCGGTAAATGTATTTGCTTTTTATGAAGATTGGCAACGGTTTGTGCTCCTCGACCGCTTTTTGGGAAATGCCAGAACCTACGAGTTTTCAGATTCTGAAGAGATTGGCTATGTAAAATCTGCCTGCTGGGCTTCCGATGGAAACATTTGGCTGTTCGACCAATCAGATTTCAGCCTGAAAAAGTATAATCCGACCACAAAAAGCATATTATTGAGTTTGCCATTCAATTTCAGTTTGGAGAATGAGGAATTGGAAATCACTCAATTGAGAGAACATGAAGGCAAAATTATTGGCATTTCCGAGAACAAAATATTCGTATTCAGCTTCACGGGCAACCTAGAGTGGTCTTTTGAGGCAGAAAATATTTCAGAAATTGGATTTAGAGAGAAAAGTGTTTTTTGGATTGGAGAGCAAGGAAAAGTGAATTTTTGGAATTTCTTCAAGAATACACAAAGTACAATCCAGCTTCCGAAATTAGTTGCGAAACTGGATTGCTACAACGGAAATTGGATTGGCTATTTCAAAGGGAATATTCATTTTTATAAATAAAATAAGCCATTTACTGCTCTCGAAAGTGCATTCAATGATTGATTCGCAAGAGCATTCAATTTTTCTAAATCCCTGCTTAAATCATAATTGGGTTGTTTTGCCGCCAATCGGGTTTCTTCGACAAATTTCGCCATCTGTTCTGCCCCAACTGTTCCTGCGCTTCCTTTGAGTTTATGTAAAATCATTTCTAATGATTCTTTATTTTGGGTTCTCAAAGCGTATTTGAGTTCCCCAATAGCGATGGGAATCATTTCTTGGCTGATTTCAACCAGCTCCGTAAAAGTCCCACCATTATCCATTTCCCACAAGGTTTTTATGTACTCCTGATTGAGGAGTGCACTTTTAGAGTAATTGCCCATTGTTATTTTGTTAGTTATCCACTTTCTTAAAGATACGGAAAAAGGTAAACAAAGTAGGCGAATCCATCATAACATCTCTTAACTCTCTAACCTCTTTTTCCAATAGCGCATCAGCCCAGCCACGCTCATCCATGTCGGGTTGGCGGCTTCATATTTATCTAAATCAGCAGGATTTACGCCATTTTCTAACAACTGATGTCTAACATATTCTTGAAATATTGGCGTGATTTCCTTCGGGTCTTCTCCATTTTCAAAACGAGGCTTCATCCAATTTGCCCAATCGTCTAAGTAAACTTCTAGCTGATTGAGGTGGGATTCAATATCTTCCACCAAACCAAAATGAGTTAAGTATAATTGCCTTACTTCCATGTCTTTAATGAGTTGGATTGAGCTTTTCCAATCTTCTATATTGATGTCTGGCGGAGGGCAAGGTGGCACAGGCATTTGCTGGTTGATACGAACTCCAGCCACATCGCCTGTGAAAAGAACCTCGCCAATTTGCCAAGCAATATGATGAACTGCGTGCCCTGGCGTGTGCCAAGCTTTGATTATCGTATCTCCAGATTGAATTTCCGCTTCATGTTCGGTGGCTTTTAACTGCTCCATCGGAATTTCCTTCATTTCGCCCCAAAGCCTGTCCATGTCATCCTTGTAAATTCTCCGAGCCGATTCCATCAATTTCGCTGGCGCATTCATGTGTCTGACTCCAAACGGATGCAAATAAATCTCTGCTCCTAACTCAGCGAAATACCAAGCTGCGCCTGCATGGTCAAGATGAATGTGTGTCAAAAACACTTTCTTAATATCTGCCAACTCAAAACCTTCTTTCCGAATTGCCTTCTCCAACTGAGGAAGCACAGAATGTGGGCCAGTCTCAATCAGAATTGGGCCTTCCGAAGTTTTTACTAAAAATGCGGCAATGGCTTTCTCCACGCCTAGGAAATTCAAATCTATTACGGTAATCATGGGAGATGTACGATTTTAGATGTACGATTTCGATTTTCAAGCAATTAGAATGAGTGATATTTACCTAGTTAAAATAACTATACTATACCCGTAGTCTACTGCCTTTTTTGTGTTGCAATATAAATTTAATTGTTATACTTTGGACTAAAGACTGAAATCTAAAGACTTTTAATCATGTCAAAAATCATCGGAATAATTCCCGCTCGTTACGCTTCAACTCGGTTTCCTGCCAAACCTTTAGTAGATATTGCAGGGAAAAGCATGATTCAGCGAGTGTATGAGCAATGCAAAAAATCAAAATCACTTTCAGAAGTGGTAGTGGCAACTGACCATGAATTGATTTTCAGAGCCGTTGAGGAATTTGGCGGAAAAGCGGTAATGACTGCCGAAAACCATCCGAGTGGAACAGATAGGTGTTATGAGGCTTTCCAAAAGAGTGGAGGAGATTTCGATTATGCCATCAACATTCAGGGAGACGAACCATTTATTGAACCTGAGCAAATTGATTTATTGGCAGATTTACTCCAATCCAACCAAACGCAAATTGCCACACTTGCCAACAAAATCACTCAATCTGAAGAGCTTTTTGATGCAAATGCCGTGAAAGTAGTTCGGAATGGAGAAGATGAAGGCATTTATTTCAGCAGAAGCCCAATTCCCTTTCTGCGTGGTGTAGAGAGAGAAAACTGGGTAAATCAGCAGGATTATTTCCGCCATTTGGGCATTTATGCTTTCCGAAGCGATGTGTTAGCGCAAATTACAAGGCTCCCAATGGGCAAACTAGAACAGGCAGAATCTCTGGAACAACTTCGCTGGCTTGAAAATGGCTATTCCATCAAAGTGGGAATCACTCCACACAAAAGTGTTGGAATTGACTCGCCAGAAGATTTGGAAAAAGTGCTGAAAGAGCGGTTTGGAATTGAAGGGAAAATGTGAATTTGAAAAAAGACTATGAACAAGCTCAAAAACATCCTATTCGTTTGCTCTGCCAATAAACAGCGCTCCAAAACTTCGGAGGATTATTTTTCTGCCATGTATGACAACTACAATTTTGATTCTGCGGGAACAAATTTGAAAATGTGCAATAGAGAAGGGACAAACCCACTCACGGAAGAAGTAGTGGAATGGGCGGATATTGTTTTCGTAATGGAAAAGAAGCACAAAACACTGCTAAATTCCCAAACGAAGGAAAAGCACGAGAAGAAAGTCAAGGTTTTGGGAATCCCCGATAGGTTCAAATATAGGCTGTTCAAAAGATTGAGAAAAGTTCCCCGGATATTTGTGCTTTTGAAGAGTCAAAAAACAAGTGGAATATGGCACGATTAGATTATTAAGAT
>JBLIFI010000325.1:0-5900 GCA_047633715.1 Flammeovirgaceae bacterium | reverse complement strand
TGGAAAAAGAACGCCAAATCACAATCCGAAACCAGCTAACAATGACCACAGGTTTGGATTTTGTAATTCCCGATTGGGATTGCCTAGAACCCAGTTGCTTGAAATATCGAGCCGAACCCAACACGCAATGGTTTTACCATAATGCACCTTACACTTTATTGAAAGATGTTGTTGAAGAAGCATCGGGTCAATCTATAAATGGTTATTTCAAGCAAAAAATTGGCGATAAAATTGGAATGAAGGGCGCTTACATTTCTACTGCCAACTCCAATAACCTCTTTTTCAGCAAAGCCAGAGATATGGCGAAATTCGGTTTGCTGACTTTGGCAAAAGGGGATTGGAATGAGGAAAGTATTTTGACTGACAAATCCTACTTCAGCCAAATGACAACTTCTTCCCAAACACTCAATCTATCTTATGGCTATTTGTGGTGGCTCAATGGGAACTCTAGTCACGTTTTGCCTGGCTTGCCCATTTCTTTTGAAGGCTCAATTATTCCCACCGCTCCAGCCGATATGTTTGCCGCTTTGGGAAAGAATGACCAAAAAATCTATGTAGTTCCCTCGCAAAATTTGGTGGTCATCAGACTGGGAAATGTGGCTGAAGCAGAAACCTTTGCACTCTCTAGCTTCGACTCAGAATTATGGAGTAGAATTGGGAAACTTTCAGATTGTGAAGTTGTGGCTGATTTGGAGTCGGAAACGCTCCAAAACTTCCAAATCTATCCCAATCCAACCGAAACAGTCTTTTCTATTCGTTCGGAGTTCCCAATTCGGGAAATTATAATCCGAAATATGCAAGGAAAGGAAATGAGGAAAACTACAGAAAGCAAAGTAGATATTTCCAACTTCCCAAAAGGCATTTATTTGTTGGAAACACATTTTGTAAATGGAGTGGTTTCTCAAAGGAAGTTGATGAAGAAATAAGCCATAAACTTTCCGTTGCTGTAATTCATTTATGGAAATGAAGTAGGTTTTGTATCTTTATAGTAAGTCAAACTAATTTTCACGTAAACAAACAGAACTATGACTCATATATTTAAAACGATTGTTTGGGTAATTAAGAAATTGTTGGTTGTATTCAAAAGGGCATAATTATGTTCCCATAAACTAAGAAGAGCCAATGAGAAATATTTCTCATTGGCTCTTCTTTAGGTAAAAGCAAAAATCAGTTCACTAAAAGTTTGTGTTTAGTCAGCCCAGAAGTTGTTTGAATTACCACCACATAGAAACTTTTTACCGAGTTCATCATTTCATAACTGGCAGTAGTGAAATCGCCAGAGTTTGTTAGTGATTTTCTTGATAAGGAAACCTCTTGCCCAGCCATACTGTAAACAGTTACTCCAACCAAATCAGACTTAACTGCTTTTACATTAAAAATATTGTTTTCAGCAGGATTTGGGTAAATGCTGATTGATTCTTCAATAGCTACTTTTATTTCTCTTACTCTCGAATAGGTAAACGCTCCATCAAAATCAACTTGCTTTAATCTGTAATAATTAATATTTGCTAATTCTCTTTTATCAGTATAAGCGTAATGAATCGTGTTTTTTGAGTCTCCAGCACCTTTTATGTCATTGAGGTTCATGAAGTTGATGCCATCATAAGACTTTTCAATGGAAAAATAATCATTATTGATTTCAATTGTAGTAACCCAATTTAATTGGACAGCAGTATTATTTTGAAGAGCTACATCAAAACTAAGTAGTTCAATAGGAAGAATTTCATTACATCCTCCTGTTCCACCAGCAGAGCCTCCACTTCCTTGACCAGCCCCAGAGCAGTCAGCTCCGTCACCCACACACCATGTTAAGTCTCCAGAAATTATGTTGTCTGGGTCATTTGAACCTCCACCTCCGCCTGGACCATCAGCACAGCCTTCTACCAAGAGAGTTGCGCCATTTCCACCTCCTGTAATATCAATATTTCCGTTGTTAGACCAATTCAATGCACCTCCTACTGTAATTGCAGCTTGAGTAACTGTTAAAAGACTTTTTGTTTCAAGAGTCATATCATTGGTAACAATGAAACTTCCTACACCCGATATATTTAATGTAGTAAGGGAGGTTACTCCCATTGTCTTGGTTCCCGCCTGCAAAAGTAGTGAATTGACAGTAATAGTAATACCAGTCACATCTAAATCTATCACATGCTTAGAGAAAATAATAACATCATCAGCAGCAGTTGGAATGCAAGTGCAATCCCATGTATTGGGGTCATCCCAATCGCCACTTCCTACTGATTCAATATCTGCCGCATTAGACTTTACTGAGAATGCGATAAGAAAAATAATTATAAAAAATCTCATAGAGCCATTGTTTTGATGTTTTTTTGTTGACAACTAGTATTATCTTCTACGAAGCTTAGGCAAACATGTTGTACTATTCATCTTAATAAAAAGCAAAAATAGATTTTTAAATGTAATTATTCTCTTTTGTATATATATTCTAGTGATTTTGTCTCAAAGGTACCTTATTATGCTTTTTTGAGATACGGAGCTAAAGTTTCGTTTCAATCATTCGGAATTAACTAACTCAGTTTTTATACTTTTGAGAAATGATTATACAAAATATCATGTAATATTAGTTTGTAGTTTTGACTTTTTCTCATTTCCCAATCAATCCGAAATCTTTTTTTGACTAGAATATTCCATAAATTTCGTAAACAATTGCATCTAATGATTAGAACTCTGCTCCTGATTCTGCTTCTTCCACTCTTTTTTCACACACAAGCCCAAGACAAACGCTTCCCGAAAGACTACTATACTTTTCCAATCAAGCCAGGGCAACAGAACTACCTTTCTGCCAAAATGGGCGAGTTGCGGAGCAATCATTTCCATGGCGGGTTGGATATTAAGACAGATGGAAGGGAAGGTTTAAATGTATATGCCGTGGCAGATGGTTATGTCTATCGAGTGAAAGTTTCGAGTTATGGCTATGGTTTGGCTTTGTACATTCAGCACCCAAATGGTCAGAAAAGCGTGTATGCGCATTTGCAGAAATTCGATGACAAAATCGCACAATATGTGTTGGAGCAGCAATATGCAAAAGAAAGTTTTTCTGTGGATTTATCTCCGCCTGTGGGCAAATTCAAGTTCAAGCAAGGCGAAGTAATTGCGCTTTCTGGCAATTCTGGTTCTTCTTTCGGGGCGCATTTGCATTTTGAAATCCGAACCCCAAACGATGAACCTTTGAAAGTGCTGAACTTCTGTTTCGATGAAATCAAAGATGATATTGCCCCAGAAATCAGGAAGGTTGCCATTCGTACTAAAAGCACAGAAGCAAGAATCAATGGAGAATACGGAAGGTTTGAGCAGAAATTTACTCGAACAGGTAAAAACTATAAAATCCAACAGCCTATAAAAGCACACGGTTTAGTCGGGATTGATTTGCAGGCGTATGATTTGGCAAATGCAGTCAGCAATATTTATGGGATTTACCAACTCACTTTAAATGTGAACGGGAAAACGGAATATTTCTATCAGCTCGATCAGTATTCTTACAGCGAAACTCGGAAAATCCATACATTTATAGATTATGAACATAAGAAGACTAAAAGTCAAAGTTTTTTGAGGTGCTATTCAGAAGATGGAAATACGCTTTCCTTCTACCCAAACCAGTTCCAAAAAGATGGAAAAATTTTGGTGGAAGATAGCAAAACTTATGAAGTTGAGTTGATTCTGAAAGATTATAATGGCAACAAAAGTACACTCGCTTTAACTTTGGTTGGAGACAAAAGCTATCAGGCAAGTGGAAAGAAATTATCCAATTCTGGTAAAAATTATTGGTTAGATGAGAATACGCTTTTTTTTCACTCCAAAAGTGCCAATAAAGAACAAACTGCCAAGTTAGGATTGGGCTACACAGAAATGCCAATTGTGCCAAGTTACCAAGTTGGCTACAACAATGCTTTTGCTTGGGATATGAGAAAAGGATTGCCAAGATGGATTAAATTGGATGGGAAGAAAAAGAAGATGCACTATCGGGAAATGATTCCTTCCAAAAAGTCTTTTTACCACAAATCAGGCAACTTCCAAATCAGCTTTCCAAAAAATGCTTTGTACGATACTCTTTACCTCGCCTTGAAAGCAAATGGAAATGATTTCACAGTTGGCGACCCAACTACTCCACTTTTCAAAGCGGTTCGCATTTCTTTCTCTCCCGACAGTATTCCTATCAATAAATCCAAACTGAGAGTTTATGGAGTGAGCAAAAGCGGTGGTTTGGGCTATGAAGGCGGAAGCTGGAAAGGAAATACGATTACTTTCAGCACAAGAGGGTTGGGCGATTTCCGACTCAAAGCAGATACGAAAGAACCTAGTATTTTACTTGTGAAGAAAAGTTCAAAATCCATCACATTCCGCATTAGAGATTCACTTTCGGGTATTCAGGAATACAGATCAACCCTCAATGGCAAATTTTTGCTCATGAAATATGACCACAGAATCAGTCTAATTAGCTCGAAAAGATTGGATGAAACCAAGCCACTAAAGGGGAAATTGAGATTGGAAGTAACTGACAGAACGGGCAATTTATCGGTTATGGAAATGGATTTGTAGATATAATTCCAAATCGTATTACTATACAAAAATGAGAAATAGATATTCCATGTTTAAATTTATTGGACTGAAAAACTTGTTTCTAAGCTGTAGGGATAGTCTAATCAATAAAATATGGAATGTCTTGCCTCAATAATCAAAAATGTACAGTAATACAATTCCAAACATTAGTCTGGGAGTTTGAGTTCCTTTTTTAGGCTGAACCTGTCAAATTTCGCAGGAAATTCAGTAATTTTAAGGAACTAAAATTTCCACATCTTTTAAGCATCACTCCAAAAAGTATGAAAAGCATAGAGAATTTCCACCTCAACAACATGGCACTTGTGCATAAATATTTGAGTGGGGAAATGTCAGCACATGAAAGAGCTTCTTTTGAAATGAAAATGGAGGAAGACGAAGAACTAAAAGAGGATTTTGAGATTGCCCAAGAATATCTTGCCAGTCAGAAAGGAAGAAAGAAAACGTTTTCTTCTCGTGAGATTAAAAAACTCACAAGCCACAACTTCGACCAAATTCGCTTAGATAGAAAAGCGCTTGTTGGCAGAGACCTCATTACTTACGGAATTGGAATAGTTGCCTTTGGCTTGCTTCTGCTTAGTGTTTGCGTTCTAATCCTAGGCTGGCTGTCTTGATACTTCCGTTCTATTTCAATCGTTTAGGTAAATTCTCTACACTTCGCTCGCCAGAAGCTATTTTCATGACAAAAACTGCTTTTTGTTCTTCCAAAATTGATTTCATTTCCGAAGTGAGCAAATTCATAATTGTGTCATAATCTCCAAATATTTGCGTACTCAGTCCATTGGTTTCAAACCGAATGTTCTCATTTGTTCTGAGTTCGAGAATGAAATCTGTTACGATTTTAGAATAATCTTGGTGGAGTGGATAAAAACTAAGTTCTACGGTGGCTTGCATGAGTTCAGATAGTAAAATGGCAAAATAGTAAAGTAGCAAGTTAAAGAAAAAACAAATCTACTTTGCTGGTCTGTCTGCAAATTCACAATAAGAAACGGTTGGGGAAATCTGTTTTTTTTCACTATTTCACTTACCTTTCCTGTAATCCAAGCTAATTGGAAAATTGGCTAGAATCAGTTCGCACTCGTATTTCGTAAGAATTGATGTTCAGTATCTTTTACTTTACCATTTTGCTATTTTTGACTTTTCACTTGAACTTATGAACAACAAACTAATTCTTGATTTCCTAACCAAACTCAAAGCGAACAATGAGCGAGAATGGTTTCATGCCAATAAACCAGAGTATGAAAAGGTAAAGTTGGAGTTCAAGAATTTGGTGCAGGAAATGATTACCAAAATCATTCCTTTCGATGAAGGTTTAATTGGATTGG
>JBLIFI010000324.1:0-5903 GCA_047633715.1 Flammeovirgaceae bacterium | reverse complement strand
CCTTTTGCCAAATCCACCACTTCCTTCAAAGTCAAATTCACTTGTGCGAATAAGCTCGGAGCGAGGAGGATGATTATGAGAGTTAGTACACTACTGTACAAAAGTGAAACGCTGGCAGAGTCCGCAGGTCCTGCCAGACGTTGAGTGGATTTAAAACCAACCTTCGGCAGGGTCTGCAACCTCTGCCGAGGTCTTGACTTTTTAAAATGTGCAGTAGTATGAAAAGTTAGTTTGTAGTTCATTTGTGAGTTTGAAAATGTGGAAGTAAATAAAGCTTTTGAATTATAACCATTCGACCACTCGCAGGGTCTTACACAATTCCATTGTGGAACCACTCCGAGGGACTCATTCTAGTTTAATCACATCCAAATGTTCATATTCTTTCAGGCTAGAAATCACAATTTGCTCGCCTTTTTTTACATTCCCAGTCAGCTCCACTTCATCGAAATTGACTAAGCCGACTTTGACTTCTCGCTTTTCGAGTTGGTCGCCTTTCAGTACAAAAACTTTTTGGTAAGATTTCCCTGTGAATGCTGGGCCATTGGCAATTTTGAGTGTATTTTCTTGTGAACCAGTTACCACATAAACCTGTACTCGCATATTCGGACGAAGCGAAGCATCTGATTTATCTTCCAATGCAATTATAAATTTGACCGTGTTATTGGTTACTTCAGGTTGCACATTCACAATAATTCCTCGCAATTCCTTTTTGTTGACTTGCACAATGGCGGGCATTCCACTCGAAAGCTTATCGGCATGAACCGAGGAAATTGAACCAACTACTCGGAAAGTGCTCAAATCTGCGACTCTTGCTACTTCCTCATTGGCTTGGAGCATACTTCCGATTTTCTCATTTACCCAAGTCACAATTCCTTTTCTGTTCGGAGCAACATCTGCCTTTTTCAATTTGGCATCTAACTCATTTAAAGCTTGTTGCGCTATGGAAACCTGAATTTGCTGTGCGTCCAAATCAGCTTTCATACTTCCTTTTTTGCTGATTAAATCATTGTCGAGTTGGGAGATTTCCAATTGGGCAATGTCCAAATCCAACTTCGCTTGGTCGGCTTCTTTTTGGTTTTTTCCGCCCACTTTTACCAAATGTTCTGAATCTTCCAGTCTTTGTTGGAGTTGTTTCATTCGGAGTTTTTGGATTGACAACTTGGTATCAATATCCAACAAACCTCTTTCTAGCTGAAATTTGAGTTTGGAGAGCGCATTTTTTGAAAGTTTCCATTCATTCAGAATTCTATCACGCTCATTCCGAGCAAATTCTTTATTGAGGGAAAGAATTGATTGATTGGCTTCCACCACACTTCCCGCTGGCAAAATTACCGACTCAATTCTGGCTTGGATTGGGGTAACTAAACGTTGCTCAAACTCGGGAATAATCTCGCCACTTGCCGTTAAGGTTTGCTCAATATTTCCTGTAGTTACAGTCGCAATTCGGAGTTTGCTTTTGTCCACTTTGGTGTGCAACAAATTTCGGAATCCGAAGATAGCAAACACAATTGCCACAAACCCGACTGCTGTGAGCAACCACTTTTTGCGTTTCTTCTTGAGCTGTACCGATTGTGAAATTTCTCTATCCATGATTTTCGTTCTGTTTTGACACACTAACTACTTTTCAAGAGAAGTGCCAAAAATAGAGTATTGAAAATCAGATAGTTATCAGATTAGGTATTTTGCTGGAGTGTTTGAAATCGAACGCTTTGTTCGGAAATGGAGGGAGTTGTTTGGTTTTGGGGAGAATGTTTTAAAATTAAAATCCCCGACATTTTGGGGATGTCGGGAAATTGTTTGTGGGAGAAAGTGAGTTTTACTTTCTCGTAAGTTCTTTCAGTTTGTTCAAAAAATACCTTGCACTTTCGCAATTAGGATGTTGAGATTGAAGAGCTAATAGGAATAAAACTTAATCGGTAAGAAATCAGATTCAATTTGTAGAAAGAAGGTATGGTGAATTTTAGGAGAGTTGAAGTGAATTAGTTGGATTTGGATTCTTATGAAACTATTATTCTTATATTTGTTTTATCTCTATAAATAGTAGGTTTAAACTAGCTAAACCATAATTTAAATCTAGCCTAATTTTCAAATTGAATGACTGATACTAAGCCAGATTTTGACCCAACAAAAATCAATGTAGATTTTAGGCAATTAACTTTAAAATCTATAGCAGAGCGTATTGAGAAATCCACTATTCAACTGAATACAGAGAGATACTTTCAGAGAAAGCCAAATTTATGGGATAATAGAAAGCAAAGTAGGCTAATTGAGTCAATTTTGATTAGGTTTCCATTGCCATCTTTCTTTTTCGATGCGAGTGATGATGCTAGCTGGTTGATGATTGACGGATTGCAAAGATTAAGTACAATCGATGAGTTTAGAGTAAAAAAAACACTCAAACTACAAGGTCTTGAGTTCTTATCAGACCTAAATGGTAAAGGTTGGAACGAGATTCCAGAACATTTTCAAAGGCTATTCGAAGAGACTAAAATAGTAGCCAATCTGGTCTTGCCTGGAATGCCCACCAACATGAGAATAGATTTGTTCATGAGAATTAATACTGGTGGAATTAGCCTAAACAACCAAGAAATAAGGCATGCTCTTTATCAAGGTAAGCCCACTAGCTTTGTAAAAAGACTCGCAGAGGAACCATATTTCAAAAAACTGTTAGGCAAGGTGCATACGGCTAGAATGGCAGATAGAGATTATGTAACTCGATTTTTAGCCTTTCACCTTTTAAGTATAGATGAATACAAATCTGACTTAGAGGCTTTCATGAATAAAGGGATGGCTCTCCTATACAAATTGGACGATATCGAGTTAGATGGAATCTATAAAAAATTCTCAAAAGCAATGCAATTGGCATACGTGATTTTTGAGCATACTGCATTCAAGAAGAACTCAAAAAGTCGAAAGAACAAGGCTTTGTTCGACTCAGTTACGACAGCTTTCGCATATCTTTCAGAAGAAGAGGCAGAACGGTTGCAGTCAGAACCATACAAAACGAAATTCAAGAAAGATTTTATAGCAAGTATTGAAGAAGACAGTAAGTTTAAATCAGCTATTAGTAAGTCGGCCAATACAACTAGTAAAGTTTTATATAGACACAAAAAAGTCAAAGAAATCATAGAGAAACAACTACAATGGTCAAGTCAATAGAAATAAGAAATTTCAAGTCAATAAAGAGAAAGAACTTTAAGTTGAGAAACCTAAATGTTTTTTTGGGATTGAACGGAATGGGCAAATCTTCTTTTATTCAGAATCTACTTATTTTCAGACAATCACGGGATTTAGGGAACGGTAGAGTTGATTTGAAAGGGAGTCATATCAGTATTGGAACTACTAAGGATGCCTTGTATCAATACAAATCTAATGATGAATCTTTCAGTACACACATTCAATTTACCGACTCTTCCGAGATTGATTTATCATTTGAATACAAGGTAGAGGCCGATTATTTTATATCAAGAAATCTAGAAGAGGGATTTGAGGCTAAAGTAGATGACATCAAAAGAAAAAAATCTCTCTTTAACGACAATTTTCAATATTTGGAAGCAGAAAGGCAAGCACCTTCTGAATTGCAGTCAAAGAGTTATTCAACAGTAGTTAATGGGAATAATGTTGGAAATAATGGAGAGTTTACTGCCCACTATATAGAAACTTACGGCAATGAGTCTGTTCAAACTAAAGAAACAATTCATAAAGATTCGTACATAGAAGATTCTACTACGGGCGAAAAAATTGTAAATAAGTCTTTACTAAATCAAATCAACTTATGGATGCGAGAGATTTCTCCAAACATAAGCATTCATACTACTTCTGTGTCATCTAACCATGTAAAGCTGGAATATGATTTTATACAAAGGAATTTAGGATTCACAAACAAGTTCATCCCAGAAAATGTAGGATTCGGCATTACATACGTCTTACCAGTTGTAGTTTCACTTTTAAAGGCGAAAGCTGGCGATTTATTAATTATAGAGAATCCAGAATCTCATTTGCATCCTAGAGGGCAAGCAGAAATTGGGAGATTGATAGCTCTTACTGCAATGTCAGGTGTCCAAGTAATCATAGAAACACACAGCGACCACCTAATCAATGGGATACGAGTAGCGGTAAAAGAGAAGGCACTAGACAGAGAAAAAGTCGTTTTGTTTTTTTCAGAGAAAGTATTTGCCACAAACGAACAGTATTCAAAATTTACTGATATAGAAATAGATAAAAATGGAGAACTGAGCCAATATCCAAACAATTTGTTAGAAGAATGGAGCAATCAATTATTTAACTTGATATAGTATGGAGTGGTTTTTAAATGAATTGTCGATGAACTACGAGCAGAGTTCCAAAGCGGAGGCAAGAGATTCAGTAGTAAAATTTATCGAATTATTAAAAATAGCAAAGAAGTCTGGACTTAGTAGATTGAGAGTGCATGATAAATTCTATTCGTCTATTTTATCATCAGACTACACAATTAACGATTTTCTAAATGACGAAGAAGTTAGCAATGTCATAAAGATTCTGATACGTTCAACTATTAGCAATCCTCTCATTCCTAATGATGATTCTTATGAAGCTGAGAGTTTCATAATGAGTAAATTTAAAACTAAAGATTCAAATAATGAACTTGTTGAGCCTGAAGGATTAGCAGTAGCTTATATAAGAGAAGCTCCAGTAGTTAGCTTTCCATTTAATGAATATTGGCAACGCACACCTTTGAAGTTGACAGTTTTTGAAGCTGAGTTTGAGAAAGAGGTAGATATTACAAACGTATATTCAGAGGAATCAATAGAAATATTTGAACAACTCAATGAGGAACAAATAGAATTAAATTCTGAAGCCAACATATATCTAGTATTTCCAAAAGAGCAATATCGTTTTGAGCAGAAAGCAATAGATGATATAATCAGTTGGTATTATGATGACTCTAGGTATCTAATAAGGATAACACAGTTAATTTCCGATATTGAACACAATCCATTTACAGGAGGAATCGGAAAGACAAAGGTTTTACTTGGAGAGAGTGGTAAAGCCTCAAAAAGGATTGTAAAAAAAGATAGGCTGATTTATACATATACGAAAGAATTAATAACAATTCACAGTTGTAGAGAGCGTTATTAGAGTCCCTTCCATCAGCTCAAAAACTCCTCAAATCCATCAATTACTGCTTTTTTCTCGCTCAATTGGCGAAGTATTTCCTAATATAATTCAGCTCTTTCGGTAGATTTCTGAGATGGTCTTCATCTTGCTCGCTCTCATTTGAGAAGGCAAGAAATACAACAGGTTTTTGTGATTTGCTCATTTCCAGTTCCGTTTATTCTCTACTAATTAACGGAATAATGTGGGGGAATGAAAGGTGGGTTTGTTGTTCTACCTAAAAATAGATAGTTCTTATTGCGTTGGCATCACTTTTCAAACTTGAATTCCCCGACATCTTCAAGATGTTGGGGAATTGTTTGTGGGGAAATCAGGTTTTATTTTCTCGCCAATTCGTTCAGTTTGTTCACAAAATATGTTGCACTTTCGCAATTAGGATGTTGGGAAGCGTGAAGGATAGAGAAGTCATTATTCAGCATTTTTCTAGCAAATTTTGGTTTGAAACTACCAATTCCTCTACTAGTATTTTCTACAAACAGATTTTTTAAAGTTTGAAATGGGTTTTGCTCTTCTTCTGGATTGGGAAACTCGAAATTTGATTTGAATAGCTTTAAAAGTGTTTTGGAATCTGCCAAAAACCACGCTTCTATTTGCTTCACAGAGACAAAGATAATTTGATTTTGGAAAACTTCTTGGTTCTATCGTGAATTTGGGTGTTGAGTGCAATTCATGATTTTGAAGTTTAAGTTATTAGGTTCAAGCGTGGACGCTTGGGAAGCCCCGCTTGAACCAGTTTTATTGCTTGTCTT
>JBLIFI010000323.1:0-5907 GCA_047633715.1 Flammeovirgaceae bacterium | reverse complement strand
CCTCGCCTTTTCCTGTAGAGTCTGACAAAGCATTTGCCCGAATGGTATTATGTAACCAATCTAATTCTACATAGCCAGCAGTCAGTTTTACGTCTCCATAAGTGATTGTTGCCTCTCCATACAAATACATAAGTCGTTTGATTATATCGAAACGAATGGAGTCACGAGCAGAATAAACTACTGCGGTTTCAATATCTCCTTTCTCGCCAAAATAAACGGTGTCTTGCACGACTTTTGTCGAGTCTTGTATTTCCACAAAGTTTCCGACTTTCTTAGTTGGTTTGCTTTTAAGCCCACCTCCTGCTCCTTGAGCAAAAAGTAAGTTGCCACAAAGACTCAGAAAGCCAATGAGAATAAGATTACGAAATATGGATTTTGAATAAATAATGAGAAGTAAAATTGTAAGTTGGTTCGATGAATTTAGGCGAAAATACAGATTATTGACTTTCTGACAGTCAAGTTCCTAATTCGGACAAATGTAAATTCATAAGAAAAGGGAAATTAACAAATTTTCCTTCTATTTTAGTTTTGTTGAGAGATAAGATTTTAGATACGAGAGGTTAGAGATTAGAAGTTCATCTACTCCAAGGGCTTTCAAGCACTCGCACAGATTTGGTAATAGCCTCTTAATTTCAATCTAATATCTATTGTCTAAAGTCTTTTTATCTCATTCGTGCAAAAATACATTTGTCTGTTAAACAACCTCATGGCTTTATGAAAAATATGCGTTGGCTTTCTTTTTTTTTAACAGCTACTTGTTCATTGGTTCTTTTAGCTAGCTTACTTCTGTCTCCAACCGAAACCTTTGCTCAACCCAACTCAATTAAAACAGTAGTGATTGATGCTGGGCACGGAGGAAAAGACCCTGGTTGTTTGGGAAAAATGAGCCATGAAAAGAATGTGGCACTTTCGGTGGCTTTGCAATTGGGCGAAATGATTCACCAACTCCAACCCGATGTGAAGGTGGTTTATACCAGAAAGACAGATGTTTTTATTGAGCTAGATGAGCGCACAAGAATTGCCAACAAAGCTCGGGCAGATTTATTTATTTCCATCCATTGCAATGCAAGTTTGAAAGATAGCATTTCGGGAACGGAGACTTATATTATGGGTTTGCATGTTTCCCAACAAAACCTACGAGTTGCCATGCGTGAAAACTCGGTGATCATGAAGGAGGCAAATTACAAATCGAAATACAGAGGTTTCAATCCAAACTCTCCTGCTTCTTATATATTGATGTCGAACCAGCAAAGTGCCTACCAAGGGAATAGCTTGAATTTGGCAAGCAAAATAGAGCATCATTTCACAGGGAAAGTAGCCCATGAAAGCCGTGGTGTGAAGCAAAGTGGCTTCTGGGTACTCGCCCAAACAGGAATGCCAAGTGTTTTGGTGGAAATCGGTTTTTTGACTACTCGGAAAGAGGAAGTTTATTTAAACACAGAATTGGGTCAGGCTCACATTGCCACGAGTTTGTACAAGGCTTTTCGGGATTATAGGAAGGAGTTGGAGAAATAGCTATTTTTGCTGAACAAGAAGCAGTCAACCTAATTATTTCGTAATGCAAAAGCACTTAACACCACTTCTATTCTCAATCTTATTATTTGGGCTTCAAGCATGCAATGATAATGATTGCGATGAAATAGTCAATCGTATTGGAAGGCAACAAGTCTTATTTTCAATTGGAATAGAAAAAGATGGGGAGAACCTATTTCATAATGAAGCTTACATTCCCGACAGCATCAAAATAGTAAACCTATTAAACAATGAGGAAATAAACTTCTCTATTTACGAAGAATCGAATATCAACGATAATCCAACAAAAAATGACCATCGTATTTATTTAGAAGATATTGGTGCTGAAAAGAACCTCCATTATTCGTTTATACACAAAGGGGAGAAGTTGTTTACATTTAAGATGAGTGGCAATGAAGTGATTGAAAATTGCACACAGTTTATTAGTTACCATAAAAGAGAACTCAATAAAGAATCTGGATTGATAGATGAAAAAGGACTTGTGGTTTATCTATGATTCTATCTAAAACAGCATCATAAAAATCAAATTCCCCAAATCCTGCTAAAACACCAACTCCTCTTATATATTTACGGTTGAAACAAAATTGCCCAAGTCAGTCATGTTCGTAACTCCAAGAGCGGTTTCCTTATTATTGGCATTTTCCATTTCGGTCATCACCATTGCGTTTCTTTCGCTGATGCCGAATACCACTGCTGAACAGCTGTTTGTGGCGGGTGCACTTTCCTTTTCCTCGGCTTTTATCTTGATTTATGCAGCTTTGAAATTTATGATTTTCAGGCAGATTGAGAAGATTCACGATGAATTGAGCAAGATTTCCCAAGACCAGCCCTCCATTTCTCCTTCTACCAATTACCAATATGGCAACCCGCTGAAGCAAATCAATCGGGAGATTATTGATTATGTTTCGCAGAAGGAAAACGAGATTGACCAACTCAGAAAAATGGAGACTTATCGGAGAGAGTTTATTGCCGATATTTCCCACGAGTTAAAAACACCAATTTTTGCAGCTCAAGGCTACATTCTCACACTCCAAGATGGCGCAGTGAACGACAAAAAAGTACGAGATAAATTCTTGAAAAAGGCTGGAAAAAGTTTAGGTAGGCTCGATATGCTTGTGAAAGACTTGCTCACGCTTTCCAGAATTGAATCTGGCGCAATTGTCATGAACCTGCAAATTTGTGATATTCAGGCACTTGCCTTAGAGGTTTTTGAGCACATGGAAGGCAAGGCGAGTAAAAAATCAATTTCCCTCAACTTGGCAAACCCAAATGAAGAGGGAGTTTATGTGCAGGTTGACCCTGACAGGATGATGCAGGTTTTGGTCAACTTGGTAAACAATGCCATCATCTACGGGAAAGAAAATGGCTATGTGGAAGTCCGACTGACAGAGGAAGAGGAAGGTATTTTGATTGAGGTAACTGATAATGGGCAGGGAATTCCCCAAGAACATTTACCCAGACTTTTTGAGCGTTTTTACCGTGTAGATAAGAGCAGAACCAAAATTACCAGTAGTGGCGGAAGTGGTTTGGGCTTGGCAATTACCAAACATATTCTGGAAAGCCATAAATCCAAAATACAGGTGATTAGTGAACTCAACAAGGGAACTACTTTCTTGTTTAGGTTGGAGAAAGCGTAAGAGTACAAAGTCTTTAGTCGTAAGTCCAAAGCTAAAAAAGATGTTCTAGCAAGCTATAAAATTCAAATAAGCACGTTGTGCTATTTACTGTTTTTGCACCTCGCTCTAAATGAGGCTATTAAGGACTTGAAATAGGAATCTATTTAGGCTAGACTACTTAAGTAGCGAACTCAGCAAAGTAGATTATTTAATGTTTTGGTTTGAGAAAGAGTCCAAAGTCTAAAGCTTAAACAGCTAAAGACTTTGGACTTACGACTTTGGACTACTTTTAAGCCCAAACAGGCTCATTGCTTTCTGCCAACTTGTTTTGCTCGTTAGGGAAAACGAGAATTGGTTTTACTTCTCTAGCTTTTTCTTTCTCTACCAATAGGTAGGAGATGATAATTAGCTCATCGCCAGTTTGTACTTTTCTGGCCGCTGCGCCATTCAGGCAAATTACGCCACTTCCTCTTTCGCCTTCAATTACATAGGTTTCGAGTCGCTCGCCATTATTATTATTTACAATTTGGACTTTCTCGCCCGCAATCAAATCTGCTGCCTCAATTAAATCGAGGTCGATGGTGATGCTTCCGACATAGTTCAAGTCTGCCTTGGTAACTACTGCTTGGTGAATTTTGGATTTCAATACTTCGATGTACATAGCTAATAAAGTTATGGGCAGTATTTCAGAAATAGGGTTGCTTGGAGGACACAAGCGAACGCTTGTGCCATGAGCTAAAAAGCCCTCTTTTCAAACTACCAAGATGTTGAAAATAGGATTTCCGTCTTTTCTGAAAATCCGATGAATTGGCATTTGCTTGGCGCAGAAAATTCAAAATGCCGTCAGTTGACTTACGCATTTAGAAACACTCAAATAATAACCTAACTATTTCTCTTGCTTCTTTTTGGCCTATTCTTCGTTAAAAATTTCGCCATAGCGGTGCTATGACTACAATTTTTGCCTCGACTAGCCACAAAAACAAACTGTGACAAATAGTGATTTTACTCTTTAAGTGTTCCTTAGTTTCAAAACTCATTTTCAATTATCAAGTTATCAATCAACCTAACATTACCTAAATGAGCCGCCACACAAACTGCCACAGGAGAACTCCGTTCGTAGCTTTGGATGGGTTGGAGATTATGAGTATCTACAATCTCCAGGTATTCTATTTTAAAATCTTTGTGTTTGCAAATATCGGCAATTGCATTGTCTTTTGCTTCAGCAATGCTTTTGCCACTTTGTAAGTCTATTTTTACACTTTCTAAGGCTTTATTCAGAGTTGGAGCAATGAATCTTTCTCGCTCCGAAAGTCTTACATTTCTTGATGACATTGCCAAACCGTCCTTTTCTCTAACGATTTTACAGCATTTGAGTTTAATATCGAACGATAAATCTATCACCATTTTGTTAATGACAGCAAACTGTTGCAAATCTTTCTGCCCGAAATAAGCTTTATTAGGCTTCACAATATTGAAGAGTTTGGAAACCACCAAGCCAACTCCATTGAAATGTCCTGTTCTGTGTTTCCCTTCCATCAATCTCTCTAACTTCCCAAAGTTTATGGAGACAGAAACATCTTCAAGCCCATTTGAGTACATTTCCGAATCGGTTGGAGCGAAAATAGCATCGCATTGTTGGTCAATCAGTAGAGCCGTGTCAGCATCCCAAGTACGAGGGTAGCTTGTCAAATCTTTCGTATTATCAAATTGGGTTGGGTTGACATAAATACTACAGATAGAAATATCATTTTCTGCCTGAGATTGTTCCACCAGAGTCAAATGCCCCGAGTGCAATGCGCCCATTGTGGGAATTAAACCAACAGATTTCCCCAAACTTTTCTGCTCGGAAACATATTGCAATACAGATGATTTATCTCGGAAAATTTTCATTGGACTATTTTGGGAAGCGGAGTCTCAAAAATAGCAATATTTTATGAGCTATGGTAATATTCACTTCATTTGGAGAACTATGAAGGGCAGTTTTCTTTCATTAGTCAATGGCACAATTACATTTCATTAGAAGTAGAATCTACCAAGATGATTTCATTCTAAACCTCTTCTATATTCTTTTCTTTGGTTGGATTGGACAAAACAGTTCTATTCTTCCAACCAAGAAACTCTTCATAACTCCCATTGAAGACATCCAAATCCACATTTCCATCAACTCCCCAAACCTTTCCTGTTTGAGAGAATTGCCATATTTTCCACCCTCGGTTTTCGCTCTTGTCTATTTTTGGGTAAGGGAAATGTTTGTATTGGGCAATCCAGATTGGGTAGCTGGAGAATTTATCTTTCAGATGCGCTTCATAATAACGAATGCTGCAATAAATGACTGGTTTCTTCTTGAAATGTACCTCTGCAGAGTCCAACCAAATTTGCACATTCTGCTGAAATTCAGCTCTTTTCAATACAACGCCTTCCAAATCTAACACAGGAGGCAAGTCTGTAGGTTTGAGTTTTACTTGGGAAATGAAATTTTTGAGCTGAGGAATTGGCGGCTTGTCAGGTTCGTAGAAATGGTAAGCTCCATGGGCAATTCCCAAACTGTCAGTTGCCCGCCAATTGCTCACAAAAAAGGAATCTACCTTATCGACTCCTTGCGAAGCCTTCATAAATGCGAAAACAATTCGATCATTTTTTACTTTTCCCCAATCAATTTCCTCTTGCCATCTGGAAACATCAATTCCGTAAACCGAATAACCTAAAATATGCCTTTGAGGTTCATAAATTAAGAAGAAAAGTAATCCAAGAATTAATA
>JBLIFI010000322.1:0-5925 GCA_047633715.1 Flammeovirgaceae bacterium | reverse complement strand
TCTTATATCTTCTACCTTAGTCAAACCACATACACAGATTTAGAATATCAAGTAGTAAGCCGTTTTTCCTTCTGTAAATAATTTTGTTGCGCCTTTTGGCAATACTGTATCTGCTGATTTTTTATCTAAAACAGTTTCCCCAAGTTGGTTATAAACTACTATTTTCTCTATTTCGTTGGAAACGATTTCCTTCTTGTTTTTTACATAAGTTGTTTGGTAGAACTCTTCAATTGAATTGTAGAATTCGATTTCCTCGGCACTCAATACTTTCTTTACTTCTTTTTTAGCCAGAGAAGCTGTATCCTTTTTAGCCGTGTCAGTTTTTGGCAATCCTTTAGCAGACAATCCTGTGGAGATAAGTAGCAAAACAAAAATGATAGCTACAATAATTTCTGTGGAGATGGAGTTTTTGATGCTTAGGTTTCTCATGGTTTCTGTGGTTTGAAGTAAAGTAGAGTAATTTTAATTTGACAGGTATGCCAAAGAGATTACAATCAGAGTGCCAATGAGTATAAATTACTGTTTATCAGTTTTTTACATGAAAAATTTAAGTTTTTAGAACATAACTAAACTGTTCGATTTCGTTCACTTTGTGTTCGATTTCCATTGAACTTCTTCTAAATCCGACCAATCTTGTTGAGATAGTTCCTGCTTTTCAAACAATCTTTTCCAATTGAAGTAACCAGCCGTTGCCAAAAATAGATAGATGAAGTAAAGGAAAGTAACAATGTATAAGCCCTTGTAATAATAAACTCCAACACAAATGAAATCCACAAAAATCCAGACAAGCCAATTTTCTGCTTTCTTTTTCGTGAGTTGATATTGAGCTATCAGGCTAAAGCAAGTTGTGGTAGCATCCCAATACGGATAAGCCGCGTCTTTGGTGTAATTATCTAAGATAAACCCAAGTACAATTGTACAAACGACTCCAACCAAACCTAAAATCAGTAATTCTTTTCTTTTGGAGAGGGAAATTCTCAGCTCAGTTTGTTTCTTTCCACCGTAGAGCCAATTGTACCAACCGTAGAAACCCAAACCCAAGTAAACAATATGCAAACCAAAATCTCCATAAAGGTTCGCATCCCAAAAAATACAAATGAACAGCGCCACGCTGATGATTCCCGTTGGCCAAGCCCAAATATTTTCTACAAGGTTTAAGGCTACGCAAATAATGCCGAAAATGGTACCAACTAGCTCAATAGGATTGTCTATGAAATATTGAAGGACGCTTTGAAGAAATTCTAACATACTGAAATCTGATTTTTTGGCAAGCTAGAGTTTGGTCTCTTCAATTGCAAAATCCTCCTATCCATTTCCATTCAAAGAAGTGAGTGTTCCTTCAATTTCTTTGGTCAGAATAGTAGTGATTTGGTCGGGGAACTCCATAGTCATGGCGTGTGAGCCTTTTTCTATGGGAATAAAGTCTTTGATGTATTTATGTGGGAAAATAATATCGTTCGTACCATGAAGGTGAACGAGGTTTTCGGGGATTTCCGCATTTGTCCACTCTAACATTTGCGTGATTGCCCACGGAAAAAAATCATCAGGAGTTTTATCTACCATATCGGCAAATAGCTTTGAGCCTTCATCATTTTTGACTCCAAAAGCCCGCTTGGCGAACTTGGCAAAGCCTTTCAGGAATTTTGGAGCGAACAAATTGTGCAACCCAATTGGTTTCATTGCCTTGAAATAGGGCGGGAACTCGCTTGGTTGCTTAATACTGGAAATCAAAATTATTTTTTCAGGATTGGTAATTTTCGCCATTTCTTTCGCAATAATTCCCCCGAAGGAAATTCCCATAATACTATGTGGTCTGCCAGAATCTATGCTCCAAGCAAGCCTTTGGCAGTAATTGTACAAGGTTTCGTTCTTCTTGATTGGGCTGAGCCAATCTATGTAATTGACATTGCAGTAATCGGGGAATTTCAAATATTGATATAATCTTCTATCTGCGCCCAATCCGCTAAATAAGTGAAGGTCAATTTTTTTTTCTTGTGGAGTTTCCATTTTTGCTAGTTTTGTAGTCATATCTAAAACTCAATTAAGTCCGCTTCAATTTCCCAGTTGGCTTTTAGGTTAAGTTCTGAACCATTGTAGAAGTACACTTTTTCGGGAAGGATTTTGGTTTTGTAGTCTCCCGAATCCCATTTTCCATTTCCATTCTCATCTACCAAAATTCTGATGGATTTTTTGCCTGGTTTCACAAATCGGAAAGTGTAGTTTTTTTCATCTCTAATTTCCTGCTCCACCTTCCCATTATCTAACAACTGAATGACGAAATTGTCTGCCCAAGTCTCAATTTTTCCACTCAAAACACCATAATCTTCTGGGTTCATAATAGAATAAGTGATATTCTGTGCATCCAAAGTATCTGAATCTGCAGAAATAAAAGCGCCTTTTCGGAACTGATAACTTAGCTTTTCAGTAATCTGAGTTTTTGGAAAGATGATTTTGGTGCGGTAATTTTCTGCAATTGGTTCCATATTCCAATTCACCGTATCCATAGTAGAGTCATTTACTTGAAAGATTTGGTAAATGCTATCCAATCGGATTTCGGTAACAGGCTTATTGAAAACAAACTCAATTTGGAGTGAGTCGTTGCGTGCGAATTTTGAGTTGTTTGCTGGAGAAGTTTCTACAGAAAATTTCTCTTCCGCCATTTTTTTCGGTACTGAAAACTGAATAAACCTTGTAGTATCTAATTGATTGCCAATAGAATCAGTGGCAGTTAATGTAATTTCAAAACTATCTGTAGCAACCAAGGCTGGATTAAAAAGTCGAATTTCCTCTCCTAAATTCTTTGCCAAGACGCTTTCTGAAAAAATTGAATCGGCAATATCCAACTCAAAACTTCTGACTGTTTTATTGAATTTAAAATCGAAATACTGTTTATTTTGCCTAGCGGAAATCAGCTTGAATTCTTTGAAATCATAATCCATCACTTTTAAGGAAAGCCCTGTTATGCTAGAATCCAACTGGATATCTTCTTTAAGGAAAGCTATTTTTTCTTCTCTTTTTGTGTATTTCAAATTATCGTCTGCTTCTGAGAGTGCCACAATTTGGTAGGAATCAGGCTTGATATTTTCAATTTTGAAATCCCCTTCTTCGTCCGATTTTCCTACATAAATTGGTATTCCGCCAGACAAACCAAGCGTGTCATCGGAGGCATAAAGAATAATGGATGCATTTTTCACATTGCTTCCAGTCAGTAAATCTTCCACATTGCCTTCCACATAAAGCGAATCAATATAATCTCCCGTTGAGAAAGCGACTTTTAAATTTTCGGCTGGATTCTTCTCGTTGAAATCCTGAATAGAGTTTCGGAAATTGAACGTATAAGTCGTATTCTCGTCCAACGCAGAATCTAGCTTCAATTCAAAAACTCGCCCTTTCTTGATTCTATTCGTGTATTTTACTTTTGTGTAAGGCGCAATAATCAACTCTTTCCGTAGGTTTTTGGTAATTATTGTTTCATCGAACTCCAACACAATTATATTGCCTTTGTAGTTCAGGCTTTGGTCTGTTGGCAAGCTACGAATCAGTTTTGGAGGAGTTTCATCTCTGTCTCCACCCGTAATGGCTTGCTGGCTGGCACATTGCCAAAAAAACAGAGAAAGGATTGCGAAGTATAAAATATTCAGTTTCAAATTTTCAGGTTTTCATTATTGCTTCAAACTAGAGATACCAAGTTTCAGTTGTTGAATTTCTTTTCATAATTGCCAAAAAACATAAATATGAAAAGGAATAAACTTGGCATGTCTTTACGCTAATAAAGCAAAAATAAAGGTATCTCCGACAACCTTTTAATTGAGAAATGAAATTAACTTGATTTGTGAAAAATTACTACTGACGCTCGGCTCTTGCCGAGTGGCGTGAAATGTCGGCTTCTAGCCGATTTGTTACATCAATCTTTGGGTTTCGGAAAGGTTATTGGGATTGCACTAACCTGTTGAGTTTCATCGAAAGCAATTGTTTTTTTGTCATCCTGATAGCATCGGCTACCGACCTGCAAAGGAACTATCTTGGAAATAGATGTTTCGTAAACTCAACATGACAATAACAAATACCCACAAGGTTTTGAAAACCTTGTGGGTATTTGTTATTCAATAGATTCGGCTAGAAGCCGACACATTTCGCCACTCGCCTAGAGCCGAGCGTCTGACCTTACCTCAAAATCATCATTCTTTCCACCTGACTTGCGCCATCAATCTCCAAGCGCAATAAGTACAACCCATTTTTGAGGTTTATTGTAGGAATTGAAAAGGAATTTGATTGGATTTTGGAAATTACTTTTTCTTGCATCAATTGCCCTGTAAGTGAAAAAAGTTGCACTCGTAGGGTTTCAAAATTGGTAGAAGTAAAGGAAATATTGAATTTATCTGTAGCTGGATTTGGAAATACCTGTAAGCCAAAACGCTCTGAAAGTGCATTTTCCACACCAAGCGGATGATAATAAAAAACACCTACTTGTTTGGTTTCCGAATTGGAACAGAATTCGTTCGTAGTTGTGAGCGTAATATCATATTTCCCTGTGTCTGAATAAACCACAAAAGGATTTTGCTCAGTAGAAGTAGCTTCATTTCCAAAATCCCAGCTTAAAGAATTTTCGCTAGAAGTTGTTAGGAACAATGTGTCTCCTTCAAAAATACTGATAATTGTATCGCTCATAGTGAAACTAACTTCTGGAATTGGCAAGTACAATCTGACTTCGGTTACTTCACTTTCCAACACATTATCAATATTGGTTACAAAGAAGGTTTTTGCGGTATCTGAAATGGAAATTGCATAAACTGAATCTGTTGCCAGTAAGTTTTCCAATTCTACGTCTGCATAGAAATTGAATTTTGTTCCATTCGTGGGCTTGATAATCAACTCATCGGCTTGGCAGAAAATGGAATCGGTAATGATTGGCATTTCTGAACGTAGCGGATTTTCAAAGAAGACTTCAATCTGTTTGGTTTCCGAATTCGAGCAGAAATCATTTGTTACGGTGAGAGTGATGTCATATTTTCCGATATCCGAATAAACCACAAAAGGACTCTGCTCAGTTGAGCTTTCGCTATTTCCAAAATCCCAACTCAGAGGATTAGTGCTAGAAGTTGTTAGAAACAAAGTGTCTCCTTCAAAAGTGCTGATAATTGTATCGCTCATAGTAAAGGCCACATCGGGCAAGGGCAAATACAACCGTACTTCTGTGGCTTCGGTCTCCAATACCTTGCTGACATTGGTTACAAAGAATGTTTTTGCGGTATCTGAAATGGAAATTGCATAAACTGAATCTGTTGCCAGCAAGTTTTCCAATTCTGAATCTGCGTAGAAATTGAATTTCGTTCCATTCGTTGGTTTGATTATTAAGTTCTCAACTTGACAGAAAATAGAATCGGAAATAATTGGCTTCTCAGAGAAGAAAAGTCCATCGAGTTTATCGGAAGTCTGTTGCAAATCGAGCAAACTATTGCCATTTATGATGGCAAAGTGAAGTTTCTTACTTTGCCCAATTCCCAACTCCCGAACCAAACCGCTCGACATATAGGCAACATCTCCCTCAACAGAATCTCTCCCAAACTGTCCTGTCAAGGCTTTATACTTTTCGATATCAGAAAATCCATCTCCAACATCTAAGCCATTTGCTTCATCATACATCTTGAAGATGCCGTAGTTCGATTCTTCTGCGAGAACTTTCACGCCCACAAAAACAGTATCATTCGGAGAGTAGCTCCACACGAAGTTTCTAGCGGAGTCAAAAACGCCAACCTCTTCATTGGCAACAATATTAAAATCGGAGAACAGCCCGACATATAAACTGTCAATTCCCGAGCTACTTGTGTTTTCGATATCGTACTCCACAATCAAATAACTCGAATCTCCTCGCACTCCAGAAACCATTTGGGAAATTTTCACTCCAACCGAATTTGCATGTGTGGC
>JBLIFI010000321.1:0-5929 GCA_047633715.1 Flammeovirgaceae bacterium | reverse complement strand
TCACATCGTTGTAGCAGGCGAATATGGAAATGGCAATTATGAGTGTAAAAATCAACTCGGCAACCAACTTCTTTTTGACGAGCAATAGCCAATGTGTTACGAAAAAAACAAGGGGAACGATGAAAAACACGAGCTGAAAAGAGGAAATCACAGGAGAAATAAATACTGATAATGCGCTGGGAATAATCCACAAAAGCATAGTTTGCTGGCAACTTACTTGAAAGTTGATGAACCTGCCTTCTGCGAGGGTTTTGAATACGCCAATCAGGAGTAGGAAACCAGAAAATCCACCAATAATAAGTAGGTTATATTTACTGAGGTAAGCCCAAGTTCCTGCAAAAAAAAGAGAGACAATGTACTGCGAGAAAAAACCTGATAGATTTCCCATGAATAGGAAATAGATACTAAGGGTGGAAATAACCAATCCGAACCCGAACAAAACCAAGCCGAAATGCCTTGCACCTGTCACCTTGAAAGTTGCCAATCCTAAAGTTCCAACTATTAGGAAAGTAAAGGCAGGTAAATAAATCATGGAAGCAATTCCCAAATAAATTCCAATCAGGAAAATTTCTTGGTCGAAATTTCTACGGTCATTCAGAGAGAACAGGTGAGTTACTGCCAAAATCAAGAATGTATTTGCCATCAGCGCAGGAGATAGCGTGAGGAAATCGAAATTCAATGACATGAAAATCACATATAAAACAGAAGGTATATAACTACTTTCATTGTAAATTCCCCTGCGAACCAATGAGAGGTTGAGAATAATGGCTTGGTAAAAAACGAGTATGATTGACAAAATGTGGTACACGAAGGCGGAACGCCCGAAAATAAAATCGATGAATTGATAAACGAAAACAGCAAAAGGGCCTGTGAAATCCCACAAAGAATCATATATTATTTTATCTGCGGAAGCGCTCTCGCCAATCAATTGCCAATGAAGCTCTGGCAATAGTAGATTCCAATCGCCTAAAATGATAGGCAACCTGATAATCAGCAAGATTGCCAAAGTGAGCAAAAGGCGAAATGGGTCGTTAATTCGGAATAAATTCAGCAATTTTTAAGGAGTCTTTAGTCGGGAATACAAAGTGAACAAAAGTAAGTAAACATATCTTTATTCAACAGTTTATCTATCCCAACCATCAATCAGATATTTTTTTTCAGCCAGTTTATTTTCAATTCTCGAGTTTTTAGATTTAAACCATAATTCAAATCGGGTAGGATAATAGTTTTCAAAAGTCCCTTCGCCAATCACAGTTTTGCCTTTATAGAGTTTATAGCCGTTACTCAACTCTGATATTTTATTTGTCGTTCTTTTCCTTAAGTCCAATTCAGATAGTTGTATATTTTGAGTTAATTCGAACACTTTGATATAAATCTCCCCTTTTTCAGTTGGCTGATGCCACATATAAAAACTGTAACCACTATATCCACTTCCAATTAGTAGAATTTTTGCTTCGTTTATTTCGGTATTTTTCAGAGAGTCTATTTGTCGATAGGTCAGAAATTCAATCGGTTTTTCAAACTTTAGATTTGTGGGAATTTCAATATTATGAAATTTTGCTTCTTTATAATCTTCAATGAGAAATACAGAAAGAATCCAACACACAAAAAACCCGAATAATGTTAAAACTCCAAATTTTATTTTCTTGGCGATGCTCATTTCAGGTATTATTCAATTTGAGGCTCTTGTGAAGTATTTAATGCTAAATTAAATAGAATTTCAAGAGCAAAAAACAGTAAAACTCCATCAAAGTAATGAACCTTAAAGCTCATACATTACTTTTGGCTTTAGACTAAAAACCATTTCTAAATGAATACTACTTTCGAGAAAATAAAATCCCAGCTCGGTAAAGAACTGCCAGGCATAAATGGACACAAGAAAATGGCAATTCCCGACAGGGGACTTGTTTTCCCAGAAATGAAGCCCAACCCAAGAATAAGTGCAGTGTTGATTTTGCTTTTTTTGGAGAATGATGTGTTGCATTTTCCTTTGATTTTGCGCCCGACTTACGATGGTGTTCATAGTGCGCAAATGGCTTTTCCTGGTGGAGGAAGAGAAGAGCAAGATAAAGACTTAGTTGATACTGCTTTGAGGGAATCGCAAGAGGAAATAGGCTTTTCCACAGATAGAATTAAGGTTTTGGGTCAGTTGAGTGATTTTTATATTCCCCCAAGTCACTCGCTGGTTTCGCCAATTGTGGCTTATACAGACCAACGCCCAACCTATGATATCGATACTTACGAGGTTGATAGAGTGATTGAAACAAATTTGGAAGTAGTACGAAATCCAGAAAACCTTTCCCATAAACAAATTACGCTTCAGAATGGCTACAAAATGAAAGCACCTGCATTTATGGTAGATGGGCAAACCGTTTGGGGGGCAACCGCCATGATTTTGAGCGAGTTTCTCATGGTTTTGGAGGAAGTGGAAATTTAGATTATTGAAAAACTGTAGCTGATAATCTCCAGATTATCAGAAAGTCATTATTTTAAAATGAAAGAATGAAATTCAATAAATACGCAATTATAGTAGCGGGCGGAAGTGGCACTCGCATGAAAAGTGAAATTCCCAAGCAGTTTTTGGAAGTTGGTGGAATTCCCATTCTCATCAGAACCATTTCGCAATTCAAGAAAGCAGATTCAGCGATTCAAGTTATTTTAGTTTTGCCCAAAAGCCAATTTGAGTTTTGGGAAGCGCTTAAAACCAAATATAATTTCGATATTTCTTACCAATTGGTTTCGGGTGGAGACAGCAGGTTTCAGTCTGTGCGGAATGGATTGAACTCCATTGGAAACCCCGAAGGTTTAGTTGCCATTCATGATGGAGTTCGCCCATTCATTTCGGAGGAAATTATTCGGGAATCTTTCCGAGTTACCCAAGCCAAAACCAACGCAGTAGTTTCCGTTCCCTTGAAAGACTCCATTCGCTTTGTAGATGAAAATGGAGGAAACCAAGCGAAACCCAGAAGCCAATACCGAAGTATCCAAACTCCACAAACTTTTCAGCTCAGTCTACTAAAACAAGCTTTCGAGGTAGAAGAATCCAACCAATTTACCGATGATGCCACCGTTTTTGAACATGCTGGACACAAAATAAACTTGATTGAAGGAAGTTACAGGAATATAAAAATCACTACGCCAGAAGATTTACTATTGGGAGAGGGGTTTTTGATATGAAACTTACTAAGGTCATGATACAAAATAATATGTACAATTCAGATTTAATTATGTAGTTTAATTGTCTATAAAACTGATTTCTACTAATACTCTGTGGCAACTTATGAATACATTCCCATTTGTGATTATTTTCAAAAATGTACAAATTATTTTGTATCGAACCCTAACTGATGTTACGCAGAAAAGCACTTGGCTGTGTTCTTTTGAACCTGCCAATGTGTGAATTCGAGGTAAAACTGAGCCTTTGCGTAACATTGAGTTACTAATAAATGAGTTAATTTTAAACCAGATTGAGATATGGGTGTAGGTTACATCAAATTCATTCGACCTAAAAACCCATTACTTCAAAAGTGGATTAAAGGTTACTATGTTCATCAATCATTTGAGGTAGATTTTTATGCGAAAGTGACTTTCTATCAAAATATTACCACAACTATTAGTATTTATAAAAACTCAATCACCAGTTCTGAAGGACGGTTAAGAAAGCAACACTACCAAGATAATGGAGGTTTTAAATCTTTGTTAGTCGGCTTGTAGATAAATATCAGGAAGTAGAATTTTATGGGCCTTTAGATAGACTGGCGATTGTTTTTTACCCTTGTGGGATCAATCAATTTATCAGAAAACCATTAGGCGATTTCCTCAAAACACATTATTCCTTTTTTGATTATTTTGAGGAAGATTTCAAAGAATTTCTACCTAAAGTATATCAAGAACCAATACTGGAAAACAAGCGAGATTTACTGGATGCTTTCTTTCTGGAACGTTTCAGTTTACTAGAAGAGCCAAAGTTGTTAGAGGCAGTTGAATATATGACAACATCAGTGGGCTCTGGCAAGGTGGCGGATTTGGCAGCGAAATTAGATGTCAGCAGAAGAACACTTTTACGAAAATTCAAAAAGCATTTGGGCTATTCTATCGAAGAATATTTGTCTGTGATTAAGTTCAGGAAAGCACTCTTCAACTTTCAGAATAGCGATACAGATTCAAAATTATCTGACATCGCTTTAGATAGTAATTATTACGACCAAGCAGATTTCAATCATCAAGTGAAATATAGAAGTGGAATGCCTCCTAAAGAATTGTTCAAGCAATTGGAGATTATGGATAACACTCTTTTTTGGAAAAACGAGTAGTATAGCTTAAATAATTTCCTGTCTCGAATTTTTGGGAGTGTTCGACTATGGTATGGAAGCTAGAAAATGCAGATTTAGATTTACAAAATCTTACTTTACGCTCCAAATAAGCACTTCAAGTTGTTCAATACATTCGAAAAATATCTTTCATACTTTAATTGAGTACTACCAAATATTCTGAGCCGAGATTAAACTTTGTATTAAATGTAATCTACAAATCTGTTTTCCATTATCACATCAACAAATTACCAAATCATCTAATCCTTTTATTTTTTTTCCGCTCAATCCGCTCTGCTTTCCTGTTCAATCTAACTTCTGCCATCAACTCTGAACCATTTTCCAAGAAATCTGCAAAATGATTTGCTAGAAATGGCGAGAGGGAAATTCCCTTAGAACCCATTCCGTTGAAAAGCCCAATTTGTGAGTGTTCTGGGTGGAGACCGATGAATGGTCGTCTGTCATAAGTTGCTGGTCTGATTCCTGCATAGTGGTCAATAATTTTGTAGGGAACGGAAATCAGGTCTTGTAGTTTTTCCTCTATTTGCTGTTTCCCTTTTTCGGTTGGAGTGGAATCTAATTGGGCAAAATCGTAAGTTGAGCCCACTTTGTAGCGATTTTCTCCTGCGGGAATTACCCAACAACCTCGGTTAATAATATGCTCGAAAGACTCTTCGGCTTCCAGTTCAATCAGCATAATTTCCCCTTTCACTCTGCGGTAATCTAGAAAGTCGAAGTAGGAGTTATCAGCATTCTGTGGACCATCGCAAAAAATGACTTTATCAAATTCCTGCCCTTTCCATTCAACGGAACTTCCAGTAGAATCAGACTTCAATGTCAAAGCGGAAGCAATTACTTCTGTCTCCAACAA
This sequence comes from Flammeovirgaceae bacterium, assembly GCA_047633715.1. Taxonomy (GTDB): domain Bacteria; phylum Bacteroidota; class Bacteroidia; order Cytophagales; family Flammeovirgaceae; genus JBLIFI01. Next base: position 748 of record JBLIFI010000321.1, on the reverse strand, counting down.
GATATTTTCCTTTTTGAAAAATTGGGCAGAAGCGGAAAGATAAGCTTGTGTATCTACAAAACCAGATTGCGCCAAAGTCATTCCTCCGAAATGGTTTTTGAGGAGTGAGTTATATTTGTCTCCAACAAAATTGCCAATGAAACCTTCGTATTTAGCATCGGCACTTGCGCCCAGCCAATTATTCTGTTTCTCCACCGAGTCGAAGGGAACGTAAATGGGTTTCGTGTGGAAGAATTTAGCATCTAGTTTCTGCTCTAATTTTGGGTAGAAATTATGCAAATAGGGAAAAAGGGAATCTGCCAACCAGGTTTTGGACATTTTCCTTCCCGTAATCGGGTTGAAGAGTCCTGCTGCGACTTTTGAGGAGGAAAATGGTTTGGGAATATCGGCAATTAGTACAGAATTCCCCCGCTCCAAAAGTGTGAAGGCTAAGTTAGTTCCTGCAATCCCTTGCCCGACAATTAGGTAATTCATTTGAGTTTGTGAATTTGAAGATGTGCAAATGTGATTATTCATTCTCAACCCTGCAACTAAATTTATTCGCATCTGACTTCATTCGAACATACAAGTATCAATCGCCTAACGCTCTGTTGTTGAAGAGAAGAAAGCCTACGTTGAAGAAGATGCCAAATTTGTAGTTTTTGTCGGAATAATAGTTGAGCGAACCGCTGATTGGACCGAATGGTGTATGATAAACCAAGGCAGCGGTTGCGGCAAATTCTGGATTGTTGAACGCTTTGCCCAACTC
>JBLIFI010000320.1:0-5937 GCA_047633715.1 Flammeovirgaceae bacterium | reverse complement strand
TCTGTTCTTGCTCATATTTTTCGAGCATTTGGTCATTCTCTGCATAAAGCATCAAAAGAATATGGATTTCATGCGCCTTATCTTCATTTCCCCATTCCCAATGTTCAGGCGCATTCTCTCCAATATCGCCAAAACCTACCGATTTATGCTCCATTTTCATTCCCTCCTGAAAAGGTCTTGGGAAAGTGGTCATCACAGAATCTGGCATTCCAATCGCTTTCAAACCTTCGGAAGTCAAAGCCAAATTCATGGAAGTTCCCTCATTTTTCCCGCCAGCATGCGTGAGTTGGTCGGCAGCCAATCCTAGCCATTTTTTTACATCTGCTCTGCGGTTATCTTTCATATGGAGCATCAGATAAGAAGCCGCAGACATGTGCCCGTAACCGTAAAGTATGATTCCCTGAATATCGCTGGAGATGGATTTATCGAGTATTTTAGGCATTTTTTGGTTGGATTATATGGTTTGCAACTTATGAAAACCAAAACTTCTTATAGTATTATTGTAGTAGAGTGAATCAAAGCTTTTTTTATAAATCATTTGATTTTCAGACTCACAAGATTCTTTTTTCTGATGAATCATTGTTTTCTCATGTTGATGTTCGTAATCTTTTCCTTCATTGGAAACCGTCAATTGTTCAAAAACTGAAAGCGAATCGTTACACCATTTATGCTTTGTGTAAATCATATTCATATACCAACTTCCTTCGTGCATAGCTACAATGGACTGATTCAAAGTATCAACATAAAATCCAGAAAACAGATTTCCTTTGGAGACTATTTCTGAAAAATCACTATTGAAATCGAATACTTCACAAAATTGGTTTCCATTCATGTTCCGAAATGAGTAGGCAACTAATTCATTTTGGTTATCAAAGTCAATATCAATCATTTTGAATTCAAAATAAGAGCTTTTTGTATGAAAAGTATCTGACATATTGTTAATTTGATTATTCTCATTTCTATAAAAAATCAAAGTCGAATCTGAATGGAAAAGTCGAATACTATTATTGTTTCCAATTGAAAAAATAGAATCGTTCCAGCTTGCTTCCTCTAAATCGTAATTGACTCCAACCTCATTATTTTTTTTGGAACAGGCAAAAAATGATAGAATGAATAAGCATAGGATTATTTGTTTCATTGATTTTAATAGGCTTATTGAGTCTGAGGAATGAAGGTCGCATTAACTATTGTCAGTTCTGAGGAACTGACAAGCACATTTTATAATTGACATTTTCTATTCGTTTCATTTTTTTTCAATTACAAATCTCCACATTCTCACATTTAATACAAATACCCCAACCATGCTTTCAACTCTTCTTCATCTTTTGGCTCTTGGTGCAAACCATCTCGGAATCGGGAGTTGTTGAGAATATTTCTGACTGTCAAATCTGGATACGCGCTGTAAAAAACTTGACTCGGATATTGATTTTCCCGAACTACTTTTTTGAATAATTGCTCATCATGTGCGCCTTTACCAATTAGCCATTTTACTTGCGGGTAACCAACCATTTGCCCAAAAGTCAGGTTCATGGCAGGTGCAGAACGTTCAATGAATTCGCTCAAGTAGTTTTCCCAATTGCCATTATAATTACTCAGAAACATCACATTTCTGTTTTTGTTGAACATAATCCAACGAGCAAAATGAATGGTGGGAATTCCTGAAAGCTTCCCTTTGGTGGAGCGATAAGCTCCGTTGAGGGCGAATAGTTTCAGGGCAATTTTCAGCGTAGTCCGCTTGAACCAATAAGGCTGTTTGATTGTACCATAAACTGTGAGTTGATTTTGGAAAAACTGGTCTTCCATATCCAGCATTTCGTAATATCGCTTGTCAATTCGCTCTCTTTCTCGTGCATCTGGCGGAGGTGTTTTTGCTCGGATTTGGTCATCTTTCTTCTCATAAATTCTACCAATCAAAATCCAAGCGCCTAACCAAAGAAGAATCACGGCTAAAAATCCCGCAAGTGAGTTCATCACCCAGCAACCGTATTCCCCAAAATGCTCACACAGGTTAAATCCTGTAACGGAAACAAGGAAAAACAAGGCAGAAAGCAACATCAAAGCGACAGTTCCGAGTATTCTTGCCAATTTTCCCCAATACAAAATACGGTTGAATGTGCTTGGCTTCGGGTGTTTATTGATTGCCCAGCGCAAGTCTTCTCTGTTTTTGATAAACTGCACAATACGCTGGCGAGCATCTGCATTGGAAATTTTGCTCCAATCTTCTTTTTCTCTGGCATCATCTAAATACTTATTGACCGCATTTCTCAATTTGCCTTCTGCTCGCATATCTGCCACAGTATGCCCAAACTTTGAGCCCCAAAAAAGCTTTGGAGCAAGATTATTAGATTTCAAATATTTGATTCGATCTTTCGCTTTTGGTTTGGGTGGATAACCCTTGCAATGCGAATAAATTCTATCCAAACCTAGGCTTGCCACTTCAGAAATTTCCTTCAGGTGTGCATTCAGTTTTCCGTCAAAATTTGTAGTGAAGCCCAACATAGGAGGATAGGATTCTCCATTGGTGTCTTTCAAATTATCTAGCAGGAAAAATCGGGAAAAATGAACGGTTTTCAAATCCTCGAACGGAAAGATGATTGGTTCATCTAAAGAACGATTCTCAATTTGGCGAAGCGTCTGATGATTTATTTTATGAAGTAAATCCCGTAGGTTGTCCAACTTATCAGGTTGTACCTCAACGATTACGGTAAGTGCCTGCTGTGAGACGTACATAGTTAGTTTAGGTTAAGCACGAATGCTGGTTATTAAGCCCTGAAAGTCAGCAATTTACAAACTGTCAGAATTTGATTTCTTTAAGGAATGTTTACAATAATAGGTTAGAAGTTTGAATATCATAAAAAAAATGGACTTAAACCATGATTATTTTGATTTATGAGATTTTCCTTGATTTTTTTTTGAGTGAAAATAGAATGGAGTTTTCCAAGTAGATATCTACTTGGAAAACTCCATTCTATTTTTGGAACTTCTATCGGTCAAAATTCAAATCATTAGCGCATCAGCACATTACCAAATCATCGCATTAAACTTTCTCTTTCCGAATCAGCGAAATCCCATTTCCATCTTCAATTTTGATAAGACGTTTTCTATAAAGCAATCCAACCAGTTTTTTGAAAGTTTTTTTGCTCATGTTAAACTCTCGCTTAATGAGCATTGGGTCTGATTTATCGTGAAATGGAAGGAAATTACCTTTCGCATTTTTCAGCTTTTCAATAATTTCTTTTTCCTCTCCAACAATTCCATCGTAGCCCATGAAGCGATAAAACAGCTCAATTCTGCCATCTTCACGCACATTTTTGACATAGGCTCGTACTTTTTCGCCCATTTCCAATTTCTTGAAAACCTCATTCTCATAAATAATTCCGCTGTATTGCTCATTGATGAGACATTGGTAACCCACATCATTAATATCATAAACAAAGGCTTCTACTTCATCATTCTCGAAGAAATCTTCCAAATAAGCTTTTTCCAAATAGCCACCAATTCTGCCAATCCCCACGAGCTTTTCGCTCTTTGGGTGAACCATCACTCGCACCACATACTTTTTGCCAACTTCCATTGGCTTGTATTGGTCGTTTATTGGCGCAAACAAATCCTTATCGAGCCCAATATCAAGGAAAGCACCACCTTCAATAACATGTTTCACTTCCAAAACGGCAAAGTCTCCAGCGAAAGCCAACGGTGTTTCCGTGGTTGCCACCAATCTGCTTTCGGAGTCATGAAGAATGAAAACATCTACGTTTCCACCAATTTCCATTTCTTCAGTAATATATTTTTGGGGAAGTAACACCTCGTTGGCATCTGGGTCTTCCAAATAATAACCGTGAGCAGTCTCACGAATAATCTCTAATGTATTAATTTCTCCTACATTCATCTTTTTGGTATTTACGGGTAATTACGTTTTTGTTGGATTGAGTAGTTGACTACTCTTTATTTAGTTGGTAAAGATAAAGCAAGATTTGCTGGATTCATTGGATTGCGTAAGATTTGATTTCGCAATAAAAAAGACCTGCCAAGTCTCGGAGACTTGGCAGGTCTAATTGTAAAAATGTCATAATTCTTAATGTGGCAATTTATCTCTAAAAGCTCCATAAAGGAAAGTCCCGAAAACCGCACTCAAAATCACCACTATGAAAATAGAGAAACCATTTCCCAATAATGTATAAAGTGGCCCTGGGCAAGCTCCAGTCAATGCCCAACCCATTCAGAAAGTGATTCCCCCAAATAGATAGCATTTGAAACTGGATGCTTTATCTGTAAAAGTGATAGTTTCTCCATCTGTATTTTTGAGTTGGCTCTTTTTATAAGTTGAATAACTATAATTCCAACCACCAAGGCAGAACCAATAATTCCATACATGTGAAAGGCTTGGAGACGGAACATTTCCTGAATTCTGAACCAAGAAATGGCTTCAGATTTAGTCATGATGATTCCGAAAAGAATACCGATAAGAAGGAATTTAAAAAAATTCATTTTTTTGATTTGCGAATTACGATGTACGATTTATTTGAGAAAGGAGAACGGAATAAAGAGAAAAGACAAGGTAAAAATATCGTATTTGGCTACTCTTCTTTCCTCCTTCCTCTTTTTTCTTTTCTCCCTTTTTCTGCCCAAAAATCATTGGAAAAATAAGATGAGTAACGAAAAGCCCGCCAATGAAAAAAACGACCACGGCAATGAGCGAAGGCAATTACAAATTAGATAAACCCGAAATGGCATGACCCGAAGTACAACCTCCTGCCCAGCGAGTGCCAAACCCAATTAAGATTCCACCAAAAACCATCACGAATAAGCCTGTTGGAGTAATAGGTACTATTCATTAATTGTGTTTTTTTATGGTTCATAATCTTGATTCATATACTAGATTCTCTAAGTTGTATTTTCCATTTTACTACTGTATATTTTTTATTTTCTTCGGATTTGAGAATCCGAGAACTATCAGAACTGAGGTTCTGACAGGCACAGTTTTGCTTTTGTACAGTAGTATGATTTTCCATAACAGAGTAATAGGAAAAACACTCCAAACAAAATCTACTCCTCCACTCGCCCACCATCCACTCTCATTTGTCTCCATTTTGGAAATTAGAATTGTACTTTTAAGTTTGTAGATTCCTACCAAAACCTGCCTATGTAACAATACTACTTATAAAACTCCCTCCAAAAATTCAATTTGATAGGGAAATTATGCAATTTTCTGTACTTTCGGCATTTAGTATTCATCGAAATTGTTTGCTTTTAGGCAAAATTATTCAATGAACCTAGAGACAAGAACTGACACAAACTTCAAAACACAAGTAGTGATAAATAATTCATCTCATTTGCAGACTCAAAAAACCTTGGGTCAATCTAACAATTGCCCTGTTATTAACTCGGCAAGTTCTGGAAAGGCAAACCATCGAAATTTAATTAGGCTTCTGTTATTCGCTTTCATTGTTTTGGTTGGATTGGGAAAACCTGAGCAAGGGAAAGCGCAAAGCAAAGATTCCGTAAAAGTGGAAATTGCCAAATTAGACGCAGAGAAAGCCAAATTTGTAAGGCCTTACTATTACAGAGACCGCTACGGAAGCCCTTATTCCTACCGAAAAAGTCGCTCTCCGCTGATTTTACCAATGCCCCAATCTCTCCTGAATTTGGAGTTGAAATTAGACACCAGTTTGCAGTATTATAATATCAATGAGCAAATGGGCGGGATGGATTATCGCCATCCTTCAAGAATAAACGCAGGAAGTTACGAGAAATACCGCTACCGCTCTATGATGGAAGATTATTTCCGTGGCGGAGCTGACCCAGCAGACTCTTCGGCTGTGGCAGACAAAGGAATCATTCCGCCCATTGAAATGAAGGGCGCAATTTTCAAACGGATTTTTGGTGGAGACCAAATCACTTTGCAACCGAACGGAAACATTGTGCTTGATTTTGGTG
>JBLIFI010000319.1:0-5943 GCA_047633715.1 Flammeovirgaceae bacterium | reverse complement strand
AATGCATATAGGGAATTGCAACATCAACTTAACTTAGGTATAAACTTCAAATTTTAATCAGTTATGAAACTCTTATCTTATACTTTGCCTGTCTTATTCATTTTAACACTCGCCTCTTGTGCAGATGCTTTAATGGGAGATGAGTTAGACGAAAGTATTTATCTCAATTACCAAACCATCACAGATTTAGAACTGCCTTTTGAAGAAGAGTGGTTTGTCGCAAATGGCGGAAAAACACACAGAGAAGGAGCGCATCATTTTTTGAGTCGTCAAGAAAGATATGCATATGACATTTTTATAGTAAAAAATGGGAGAACACATAGTGGGAATGGTAGTAAAAACGAAGACTATTATTGTTTTGGCAAACGCTTAAATGCACCTAGCGATGGGAAAATAATAGAACTTATAAATAATATAGACGATAATCTGCCTGGTACTGTTAGCGAAAATATTGGCAATTATATCATCATAGACCATCTAAATGGAGAAAATTCAGTAATGGCACACTTTCAAAAAGGGTCAATTATAGTTTCTGTCGGAGATACAGTTGTGAAAGGACAGGAAGTGGGGAAAGCGGGTAATAGTGGTAATTCAACTGAACCACATCTACATTATCATTTACAAGGCTCATCTGGAGTTTTAAATGAAGTGGGAGTTCCTGCTCAATTTTTAGATTATTATGAAAATGGCGAATTTGTAGAAAGAGGACAACCAGTAAGAGCTCAGAAAGTAAGGAAGAATTAAAATTCCAATAAAAATAGAGATTTAGAAATAAGAGTTAGACTTAAATCTAAAAGAGGTGCATGATGCCCTTCCAGATGACTTGAACATGGCGGAAACCTTACCCGACAAAGAGGGTTATCTTGAGGAAAGGTTTGAGGAGGAAATCTATCGGATATTGAAAAAAAAGAATTTGAGTCATTGATTAACTATACAGAGCTAGATGTTTCAGAGGAAGTATTGAATATATAAGTATCTGATAGTGAAATGGTTATTTTTTTTTGAGGAAGATATTGTACCCGAGAATGACTTATTGATGCAGGAGGTCTATACTTTGGAACGTGGCTTGCGAGTAGAATTTCTAGGCATACAACTGGATGAATTATGGTCTTTTGTGGGTAACAAAAAAAATAAGCAATGGGTATGGTTTGCCTTGAATCCTGCCAACAGGCAAATTATTGCCTTTCATGTGGGTGGCAGAGGAGCGAAAGATACCCAGCTTTCCCATGATAAAATCCCTATATTTTTCAGGGAAAATGCTTCTTTTTTCTCAGATTATTGGCAGGCTTATGTAAATATTTTTGCAGAGGAAGAACATTTTGGGATAGGCAAGGATAGTGGATTGACTGCATATATAGAGCGATTCAATTGTACAATCAGGTAAAGAGCTTCCAGATTAGCCAGGAAAGCATTGAGTTTTTCAAAGTCTATTGACAACCATATCAATGCAATCAAACATTTCATCTGTGACTACAATCGAAAGATAAAAGCATTACATTTATAACACCACCTTCTATTGTTTGATTGTACCAAGTTTGAAACGGAGAAACCCCGAAGCGAATGAAAGCGTACTACCTTCGGAGTTAGAAAGGTAGGTTGCAAAATCTCTTGTGGCAATTCCTGCTTCATAAAACCCTTTTTTGGCAATGTAAGTTATGCCTAGTGGGATATTGATTTTTCCACCATTGTTTCCACCAATATTCACTCCTGAAGAGAGTTTAAATATTTTACTGAAACGAAAATCGCCACCAATCGCATAAAGTGGTTCTTCTAAGTTTCCTGCTACATCGTTGAGAGGGATCACCACGTCAAAACCTATGTGTAGTGTTCTTAAGTACTCATAACTTGCACCAAATCTAAAGTTAGAAGGCAAATCCACTTTTCTAATTGGCTGTGGAGTCCAATCAATGGGAGAGTTATCTCCACCAATCGCAAAGCCATTTTCTTGACTGCCTATTAAGTTGTAATTACTTAATCCAAAGCCGCCAAACTGCTCAATCAAATTCTGACCGCCCACGGAATAGGTGCTATCTCCAGAAGTAATTTGACCTACATTTGTTACAGATGCAGCTATATACAGGTTTCTTTTGATTACGAATGTTGCTCCAAAATCAAACCCTCGACCTTTTGCCACGCCTGATGGGAAAAGAAAATCTTTGAAAGTCGCTCCATCCCGAACTTGGAACTGATCGAAATCAATTAAACCAGTTGCTACTGATAAATAGTTTTGGTCAAATATAGTACTATCTGACCCTTCAGAAATCTCCAAATCCACTACAAGCAAGCCTCTTATTTCCCGGTATCCCACTCCTGCATAAACAGATAAGTTGTAAGAATCGTAAATTCTACCTCCAATGCTAATATTATACTCTCGAAACCAAGAAGCGGAAATTCTACTATTACTCAAAAGGTCTTTCGATGAAAATGATTCTAAATCGGTAATTCCCAACTCATCATTCAGTCTCTGCTCATCGAAAAATCCTAGTACAACTGCAGATTGCTCTTCCTCAGAGAGAGAAGGAAGCGGTGTTCCAATTACATCTTCGTAAGCGGCACTAACAGTTGGGTTTCTCGGATTAAATACTTGAGAGCCATCAGAAAGCAATAAATTTGGAAAGTAGCTAGAGTTCGCACCTAAAAAAGCCAGTTCGGATGCCCCTCTACCTAGTCTTGTATAAAGCTGAACTCTATCTCTCACACTTACTGCCACCCCAATATTTCTAGGAAGATGAATACTAAAGCCAAAAAGCATAGCATCTATATTGACTCCAATAGATTTATCTGCGAATCTTGCCACAGCTTGTTCTTTTTCTGCAAAAGTCAGATTAGTTGTTTCAGTCTTGAAAAACGAATTGAAAAGTTCATCTCTAGTAAGTGGCTCTGCCGTAATGGTAGAACTGAACTCTCCAAACCCAATCGTAATAAGTGGGTCTCGAAAGCTTTTTACAAAACCCAAGTTTGCTGGGTTGATTCCGATGGTTTGATAGTCGGTTACAAACGTAGTAGCAACACCTCCCCTACCTGTGGCAGAAAATGCACTCGATTCCAATTGGGAAAAGCTCGATTCTATACAAAATGTAATTATTAGTAGAAGCAGTAGGATTCGTCTCATAGTCGATTGGGGATAGACGATTAGATTTAGTTTATTCTTGTAAACTTACCAATATTGACGTAATAATAAAAAAAATTTAGATGTAAGTTACATTCGTAAAAATCAAGAATTTAGAAAGAGATAGAAACTCTGCCTTTCTAAACTATGAGCAATCACATATAATTTATTATCTTAGCTTTTATTTTGTATGCGTGCATACATTTTTTAATCAATAAGAAATTGATATGACAAAGATAAAAGGTAAAACTGTACTGATTACTGGTGGTGCTGGTGGAATTGGTAAATTGATGGGACAAAGTTGCCTAAAAGAAGGAGCGTCTAAGCTAATTATTTGGGACATCAACAAAGATGGACTTTTGGAAACCACCAAAGAGTTGCGAGCGGAAGGATATGAAGTACACGCCTACCAAGTAGATGTCTCCGACTCCAAAGACATTGAAAGTGCCGCTTATACTGTTTTGGAAGATATTGGTTTTGTAGATATTCTGATTAACAATGCAGGAATTGTGGTCGGTTCAGATTTTGCAGAACATACGCATGAGCAAATAGACAAAACAATGGACATTAATGTGGGTGGAGTGATGCACACCGCTTTGGAGTTTCTGCCAATCATGCTGCTTAACAAAAAGGGGCATATTGTGAATATTGCTTCCGCTTCCAGCTTTTTGCCAAACCCAAGAATGTCAGTTTATGCGGCAAGTAAATGGGCAGTTCTAGGTTGGTCTGAATCTTTAAGGCTAGAAATGGAACGAGGGAAAACTGGCGTTAAAGTGACTACTGTTACGCCAAGCTATATCAATACGGGAATGTTCGATGGCGTGAAAGCTCCCATGCTGACTCCACTATTAGAGCCTTGGGAAATCACTAAGGAAGTTATTTCTGCCATTAAGAATGATAAAATATTGGTTCGTGCACCATTTATGGTAAATATCACACCTGTTTTGCGTGGTGTGCTTCCTACTCGAATTTTCGACTTTGTGGCTGATATGTTTGGAGTTTACAACTCAATGGATACTTTTCATGGACATGAAGATAAGCCTAACATTCCAGCAAGAAAGAATGACTTGGCAAACGTTGTAGAAAAAGTAAAGAAAGAAGCAGTCAAAGCAGAGAAGGCTTAATTCTCTAATATATGTACAAAAAAGAAAGTCCGATATAATATTATATCGGACTTTCTTTCTTTATGTCTATTTGGTACTATTTGTATTTCGCTCTTTTTTTGCTTTTCTTCAAGTATGACTTGTAGTTAAACCCAGAAAGATTTCCATTCCCTTTCTTGCCTAAAGAGTACTTCAGTTTCAACCCGAAAGTATAATAGCTATCATTAACTTCCTCTTTGTTGTTAGGATTATTGAATTGAGTATATACTGGCTTAATATCATCTAAGAAATCAGTATTGGTAATTTTATAAACGACTTCTGCACCAATAGAGAAGAAGCTAGAGAAATAATATTCTATACCAAATCCAACAGGAACGATTAATGCCAATTTAGAGTACCCATCAGTACCCACCTGATTGAAATTTTCTTCTCTCAGGTTTGATTCTGTTTCTGCATTTTTAGGCACAAAAAAGGCGTTTCCGACACCAATCAGTCCATAAGCATTAACACTTCCTTGGCCTTGGTCAATTTTCGCTTGTGAGATCACATTGTGTACTAAGGCGATATAACCGTCTATTCCAAAGGTTTTGACTGCTGGACGAAATCCCCAAGCTTCTTCATTCACTTCTGAATAAAGCTGGAATATAGTTGCCTCACCTCGAATACTAATATAGTTTGTAAGTCGGTAGCTCAAACCTCCATTTAGCTGAAATGCATTACCAGGAGTTGCGTAGCCCAATGATGGCTTGTCTATATCTCCTATCAAAAGAGTTGAACCCACTCCGCCTATAATAGAAAGATTACTCCCTCCGTAGGAAGAATACCCTTCAAAATAATCTTGTGCATGAGATTGATATGAGGAACTCAAAAATGTAAGCAAAAGTAAACCGAAGAAGTATTTCTTCATATTGGCTGTATATTTAAACATAGTAAGTCTCGTTTCTGAAGTAAATAATTAGTTTGGTTTCTAGTTATACAAATAGAATGCCATGAAGAACATTTTATTGTATAATCAGATTAACAAAGTTTTACAAGTATAAACAAACGATAAAAATGCCTCTCATTTTTAAGAAATCATAATTTGGAGAAGTTTTTATAAATTATCTTTTCCGAAAGCTTATTGGTTGGTGCAAAACTTTTAGCATTTTTCTTGGCGTAGCCCATATAACTTGGCCATTTCCACCAGAAAACACCTTTGCACCAATCTCTATTCTCAGGTAAATTTTCAAATACTGCTTGGTAGCAATTTGCTTGAGAACTTTCGTTATAGTCTGCACCATTTGCTTCGGCATGGGGCTGTTTCCAAGGCTCTTCAATACTTCTAAAACCTATTTCTGTAAATACAATCGGCATATTATATTCGGATGATTTGTTTTTTAGCATTTTCATTGTTTTCCCAAAAGCCTCATTCAGTTCCGTTTGGGTTGGGTTAGCTGATTTGCTCAACGGATAATAACAATTGATTCCAATGTAATCGAATGCAGACCATATTTTGGCATTTTCCGCTTCCTCTCCCCAATTGGCAGCATAAGTCAATTTTCCTGTATAAATTTTTCGGGTGGAGTGAGCTAAATCCATCCATTTTTGAGGCTTGGCAAGGGTGGCTTTGGCAAATTCTACTCCAATACAGAACATATCCATTTCGTGGATTTCGGCAAGCATGGCATAATGCCGAGTCCAGCGGTTATAGTAGTCAAAGAACAATTTCCAATCTGCTTCCGATTTCATTTC
>JBLIFI010000318.1:0-5958 GCA_047633715.1 Flammeovirgaceae bacterium | reverse complement strand
ACCATTCCCAATTTCCCTCTGCCTTTTCGCAAAAAAAGCGGAACGGAGAAATCAAACCCAAACTTATAATTCTCAGAAAGCGTGGTGGAGTTCACTCCTTGCTGGTCTACTGGAGTTTTGAGGAGCGCATTGTATTTCAGTTTAATTTCTGGTTTTAACATTTCCGCAGCCAATCGTCTTTCCACATCTAACTGCGCCAGTTTGAAATTCAATTTCTGAATTTCAGGGTGGTTTGATTGGGCAAAACTCAATAGAATTGGCAAATCTGGCGTATTCTCAAAAAGTGGCGTTTGGATTGGAACTACAGATTGGTCTAATTCCAACGGAATCCCATCTTCTGTCCATAGATAATTGGAGAGCATGAGTGTGGCATTTCTCCATTGTGTGTTGGCAGTTTTTAAATCTACCATTCTTTGCTGTATGGTAATTTTTGCCTGCACAGAATCAATTGCCGCCAAATCTCCTTGCTCAATTCGTATTTTCACCGCATCGAATCGGAAAACTGCTAAACCGTAGGCATTCATTAGCAATTTATATTGTTGGTAATAAAAATACCATTCCCAATAACCTTTGGCAGTTTTGAGCAACAGTTTATTGATTTCCTTCAATCTGTCTGCTTCTGCTAAATCCAACCCAATTTGTGCTTGTAGCAAAGTTGCCCGCCTGTAATCCATCATAAAACCTTTGGAAATTGGCCCAAGTGGAACAGATAACCCGACATAACCCAATCCATTTCCGCTATCCGTGTCTGCTTGTTGACTGAGATTAGTTCCTCGGTTCTGCTCATAACCCGCCTTAAATTCCGCTCCAAACCAAGTGGGAACTTTTAGGTAGGAGTTCCAAAGTTCATAGTAGTTTTTATCTTTGAAAATCTTGTTATTGAAGTCAATTTCTGCCTTTGGGTCAAATCCGCCACGAGCCATTCTCAAATCTTGCTTGGCAATTTCTGAAAGTAAATCGTACTGCTTTGCCAACGGATGGTTTTGCAGAACTAAGCCATACAAATCTTCCAAAGTCAAAATCTGAATTGTGGAGTCAGAAACTTGTGCTTTTGCAGAGAAAGCAATGAATCCAACAAGAAGAAAAGCTATATATTTTATGGTATTTTTCAATCTTTATGTCTTTGGTTCAGAATAGGAACTGAATCAGTTTTGGAGTAGAAGCTAAAACAAGACAGTCATTCATCTACAAATTTGTAAAATCCTTACTTTCCCTTATTTTTCTTATGTTCTTCTTTTTTGCTCATTTCCTCTGCCTCATAGCTTTCTACAGTAGGCGGAAAACCATTGAGTTGACGCCATATTTCATACCAAACAGGTACTTCATCTAACATAACCCAAGCATAAATTCCTGAGCCTAAACGAAGTTTAGCCGGCCAAGGTTGGTCTTCTTCATCTTGAGTTAAATCTTCGGTAATCAGTATTCTGTACTTTCCTTTTTTGCTGTCAATTTGGTCAATAACACGCACCACACCGCCAAAAGTACCCACCGAAACGCTTGGCCAACCAGAAAATTGAATCGCAGGCCAACCATCAAATTGCAAACGCACATGCCTTCCTTTGTCAATCAAAGGAATATCCATTGCCTTCACATAAATTGCAGCAGCCAAAGCGGGGTTTTTAGGCATAATTGTTAAAATTGCCTCGCCTTCTTTTAGCGTTTCCCCTACTCCTTGCTTCAATGCTTTTACGATAAATCCATCTTGTGGAGCTCGAATAAAGTAGTTCTGTTTCCGAACTTCTACATTCACTAATTCATTTTGCTTTTTTGCCAAGTCGCCTTTGGAGTCCTGCAATTCGGAAATAGTATTACTTCTGTCGGACATAGATTTGGCAACTTTCCCATTTACTTCCGCTCGAATAGTCTGCAAATCGAGTTTGGAAATTAGCAATTCCTGCCTTGATGAATTAAGCTTGTTTTCATATCCAGTAAGTGTTGCTTCTGCTTTTTGGATTACATTTCTTGCCTTTTCCCATTTCACCATCGAAATCAAACCACTATCGTACATTGCCTGAGCACCTTGCATTTGTCTTTGCGCAATAGATAAATCCACTTTTTTAGCCTCTAAAGTGGCGCTATCACTCGTAACTTTCAGTCGCTTCTGTTCTACTTTGTTTCTAAGCTGTTGGAGTTTGAGTTGCAAACCTGCTTGCAAAGTAGCAATCTGAGTAGATAGTGCATTTACTTTTGCCTGTTTGGCTTCAATACTTTGCTCTTTCGCTCCTACTTGCTCGCCTAACCTGTCCAATAAATTAGGGTCGAAATACTTATCTTTGATTTCTTCAATCACCGCCAAAGTGTCTCCTTTTTTCACAACCTGCCCTTCCGAAACTCGCCATTCGGAAATACGACCTGCAATGGCAGTTTGCACAGTTTGTGGCCTATCTGATGGAGAAAGTGCCGTCAAAGCTCCAACTCCTCTAATATTTTGTTGCCAAGGCAGAAACAGGATTACTACGCAGAGCCCCAGCAGTACCAAGAAAATATTGGTAACCATTCGCCCAGCTTTGGGTGTTTGTAAGACCTTCACAGAATTAAGTTTCTGCTCATAAATGGTTTTTTCGTCTGTATTTTTAGATATTTTCAGCATTGGAAAAGTATCGGCTAATTTGATTCAATGTATATTAAACTTCTTTGTCATCTCCATTTTCATCTCCCAATTCTGGCTCAATGAAATCCTCTAAGCAAGTATCTGTTTCCTCTGGTCGGAGAATCACAGATTTGAAATCTGGGTTCAACACCATTTCCTCATAAGGCTGTTCCATCAATATTTCTCCTTCCTTCATAAAAACCACTCGGTTACATGCCGACATAATCAATGGGTCATTGGAAACAAAAATCAATGTCCATTGATTTGCCTTGTCTATTAGAATATTTAGGATTCGGAGTTTGTCAATTTTCTCTAAATCGTGTAACAAATCGTTGAGAATCAGCAATTGAGGTCGTTCCGCCAGACACCTTGCAATCATAAGCTTGGTAGCGACAGTTTGTGAGAATTGCTTTCCGCCAGAAACCACTTCAGTTTGCAAACCTTTAGGCATTCCATTCACAAAATCCATCAACCCGACACTATCCAATGCCCAAACTACATCATCATAGCTGATTCGGGATTTTCCCATGGTTACATTTTCCAGAATAGTCCCATCAAACAAATCATCATTAGATACATTTTTCGCTACATTATCTCTAAGGTTGCTCAAGTTGATATCCCTTAAAGACAAATTATTCATAACAATTGTACCCTCGTAGTCGCCCAACAAGCCAGTCATTACTCTTAATAGCGTATTTTTACCTGAGTTAGAGTAACCAGAAAGACAAATATTATCTCCCTGTTTTAAATCTAGATTGATGTTTTTAAGTATTTTGTTTTTGGTATTTGGATAAGTATAATTTACGTTACTCAACTTTACTTTCATTCCCGCTCCTTTGTAATAAGGAATGGCAATTCCGCCTTTTCGCTCGAGTGGCAGGTCAGTTACTAAGCCAATTTTTTCTACCGCAGTCAGCATATCATAAATTGTACTCATGCTCAGAATAAATTTCTCAGAAGCACCCACAATAGTTACTACTACGATTTCCGAAGCTACAAACTGCCCGAGTGTAATTTCCCTTTCAATTACTAAAAAGCTACCAATAGCGAGCAATCCACCCGTAACCAAAGTCCTAAAACCTACGATATTGATAAACTGTGTCATCAAAACCGAGAAGTGTTTCTTGCGGTAATGCAGGTAATTATCTACATGGTTGTCCATTTTTTGGACTGGCAAATTGGTGTGCCCTGCCATTTTGAAGGAGTTCAAAGCTCTTGCCAATTCCTCTAGCCATTGAGCCACTTTATATTTATACTTCGACTCCATTAAACTAGTTTTCAGTCCGCCTGGGCCTGTGAAGTAGAAAATGATTGCCAAAGTTGCCAATAAAGCCAATCCGAAAAAGATAAAAAGCGGATGATAGAATGAAATCAGAATCAATCCGAACAGAATTTGGAGAATGGAACTCGTAACGTCAATTAATAACTTTGGAAGACCTTTTTGGAGTGTAAGCACATCAAAAAAGCGATTCATCAGTTCTGGCGCATAGTTATTGAGAATAGCTTCTGCCTTCATTTGTGGCACTCGGAAACTCAGTTCAAAGGCACTCCGCACAAAAACTCGCCTTTCCAACACCTCCACCAAAGAGATTTGCATTAGTTGAAGAATACCACTTATAATCACTCCAACCACTACTACGCCAATTAGCAAAATAATGGATGTGAAGAAAACTCCACCAGAAATAAGCTCCATAATTGCCTGAACGCCAACTGGTAAAGTCAAACCAATAAGAGCAATTAATGCCGAATAGAAATAGATATAGAAAATATCTTTCTTCTCGGCTTTGAGGAGTTTGAAAAGTCTGGAGACGGGAGTTTTAACTTCGTCTATGATATTGCCATCATCGCTACTTAACATAGAGTGCATGGGTAAAGGCATGAGCGTGGTTACGAAACCTTGCTCATTCTCCACAATATTATCTAGCAGAAGTTGCGGGTCGCTGTGGTGCGTTTCTTCATCGTCTTGATAAAGATAGGCGTTAAGTTCTCTGCGAGTATCCACGAAGAAAATAACAGGAGCGATGTCCCAGCCAGCCCGCACAAAGCTCATCAGCGGATATTTACTGGCTTCTACTCTTGCCACCAAATCCTCTTTTTTGACATCATGTTTGAGCAAAGCCAAATCAATTCTTTGACTTTTGTCGGTCAGTCCATCAATGAAACCATGAATATCTTCTTTGTAGTCGATATTATTATGGTATTCATCTGTGAGGTTAAAAAGTTTGTAGCCATGGCTCACAAGAATGGAAAGCCGTTTGGCTATCGGCACGAAAAGTGTCGACTTCATATATTTTTATTTAAGTACGTTGTACTGTTTATTATCTCAGAAATATCGCTAATTCAGAATGAATCTAAATCTAGCACACAAAACAAACTTGTGAACATATTGTTTTGCGAAACTATTCATTTTTCAATTATCACAGCTAACTTATTGTTATTTGAAATATTATCATTCAAATAAAATCGCCAAAAACACCACAAGTGCCAAAATTATTCCCCCGCCAAACACAATATTCATAAAAATAAATTTCTTTTTCTGTTTCTTATAATAGCATCTTACTGTAAAGCGCATAATGGAAACAAAAATAATTGTAAGGACAAATAATACCAATACCGCCCATAACAATTCCTGCAATGCCCATATCCTGAAAAAATCCTTTCCTAAAGTATAAATATTGACTGCCAGTAAAGATACTCCTAATGAGGCATAAGCAATTGCTCAGGCTATTTTCTTCTTGCGCATGAAGTCTTTGTAAGAACTCCAAACCAATAAAACTAAGAATGAAGCCAATAACATTTGCATGAAATTAAAATAGCTGTAAAGCTCTCCTTTGTTTTGTGCCATGGTTTGAAACACAATCGGAAACAGAACAAATATTCCGTAGGTGGGCGCAGCATAGGCAACTTTCAAATGAAAGCCTTTATCCCATGCATACATCATGTGGTTTACCAACATGAAACCTATAAATAATACATTATATAGGCAATTACCTTTCGGTGGAAAATAGCATCTTTAATGGAGCAAATCACTTACCCGTTAAACTCATCTAAATATCTGTTCACTTCCTCTCTCAGAGATTCATTATCAATGACCTCTTCCAATTTTGGAATGAACTTACTGATGGAATTCCAACGATAAATCCTCTTTTCGGTTAAAATCAGTACAAATTCTTCATCGGGAGAAAAGCTAATGTCTTTTACACTCTTAAAAACAGCTCCTTCACCACCAATTTCGCCAAGCCATTTCCCCGCACTATTGAGCAGAGCTACGTATTTTTCTGAAGCAATCGCTACATATTTATTCCCTTTAGAAATCAGCAATTCCCGCTTTAGATTTTCAATACGAAAAGAAATGTTTTTTTTATGTT
>JBLIFI010000317.1:0-5965 GCA_047633715.1 Flammeovirgaceae bacterium | reverse complement strand
CATCTCATTTTGTCGCATTTTGTAGAAAATTGGCTAGAAGCCCACACCTTGCGTCACTCGCCAAGAGGCGAGCGACAGATTCTAAATCCTTACTGCGACATTTTGAGATGCGCCCATATACTTCTACAATAGTCGAAAGTCTTTTCAAAAGCGTTCTTAAAAATAATTCATTAACAGTTTTATTTCCCCACAATGATTTTTTAATATTTGAATTGCTTATTTCATTCCAGATACTACTGTAACAAAATGATAAAAACTTTGGGATAGTAAATGTCTCATCATATACATGATGAAATTTGAAAATATAATCGAATTCTTCTTTTTCAAAATCAGAATATATTTTGCTTCCATCTGAGCCGATATTATATTTATTGATATTATCGATTTCTAATTGTATTATTTTTAATAAGTCCATGTAATTATAAGTTGTCTTTTTCTAATGAATCCCACAACGGCCTTGTGTGGAAATAGTTTTTTGAGTTCACTACATGTAAGTTAATAGTTTTGTATAACTACTTTATATCTTTTCATTCTAATAAGTTTCCTTGAATATCTAATCCAAAACCTCATTCTCCATTCAACCACTCCGCCAACCCAAAACCCATACTAAAACAGGCTTGCAATAAATAACCACCTGTGGGTGCGTCCCAATCCAACATTTCCCCAATGCAATACTGACTTTGAAGAGATTTTAATTGGAAATTTGAATCGACTTCCAATAAGCAAACTCCGCCAACTGTTGAGATGGCTTCATCTAATTCGGCTGAATTGACAATAGTAAGAGATAGTTTTTTGATTTTGAGAGCAAGTGTGTCAATCGCTAAGAAATCTTCTTTGGAGACATAAGTTTTCAGCAAACCGATTTGTACAGAGCTTAGTTTTAGCTCACTTTTTAAGGCTCCAGTAAGTTTTTTGGATTTCGATTTTGTCAATTTTCCTACAATATCTTCATGAGATAAAGTAGGTTTTAAATCGATGGAAATAGTTGTTGTTCCTTGATTTTTAAGCTGTTCCCTAATTTCTGGGCTGAGTGCATAAATTGCATTTCCTTCCAATCCGAATTGGGTAATGACTACTTCACCTCTTTGCGTTTTATCTTGGCAGGAAATAGAGATATTTTTGAGTGGAGCACCTGCATATTTTAGAATAAAATCACTTTCCCAATCAACATGATAACCGCAATTTGAGGCTTGAAAGGGCATGATTTTGATTCCTTTCTTCTCGAAAATAGGCAACCAACTTCCATCTGAGCCAGTAACTTTCCAACTCCCACCGCCTAAAGCGAAAATGGTGTAATCAGATTCAATAATTTCTGTCTCATTAAATATTAAATTGTTGTCAGAGTTCCATCCAGTCCAAGTTTTATTATATTCAATTTTAACTGCATTTTTTGTCAAAACAGCTTGAATCGCTTTGAGAACGGTAATCGGTTTGATTCCTTGTTCAGGATAAATCCTTTTGCTACTTCCAACATAAGTGGGAATGCCAATGGAATTGAGCCAATCTCTGAAATGAGTATTATCGAATCCAACAATCGCTTTTTTTAAAAAAGAAGGTGGAGTGTAGCGTTCAATGAGTAATTCTGTTTGCTCGGAGTGTGTTAAGTTAAACCCGCCTTTTCCTGCTACTAAGAATTTTCGCCCGAGTGCTTTATTTCTCTCGAAAATTGTTACTTCAAATTTTTGCTTATCGAGAAAAGCGGCTAGTGCAATCGCAGCAGCTCCGCCTCCAATTATGGAAACTGTTTGCTTTGGTTTAATTACTTTACTTGTCTGGCTTTCTAACATTTTTTTTTTTCAAATCTTCTAATTTTTTTTTCGAGTCTGAGGGCTTGACGCCAAGTTGCATCGAAAATTGTCAGTTCTGAGGAGCTGACAAGTACAAGCATTTTTTTAGTCTATGTGCTTAAAAATGTCAATGTTGAAATCGCAGGTAACAGAGAGTTCGTTTTTATTGGTAATATTCTCCAATCGCTCAATTCCCGTACTCCAATAGTAAGGAGTCATTTTTAAGAGGGAAAGCAAGTTTTCGGCATTTTTAATGTCTATTCTGAAAGTGGTTCTGTTTGTGGAATCGTGTTGGAAATCGGCAGTCATTTTCTCTACTACATTGGTGGTGTGCGGTCTGAACGTTTCGTAAATTAGTTCAGCCATTTCTCGCAAATGATTTGGAGCTGGGCTTACTACTATTGCATAACCTTGTCTGGATAAAATCCGCTTGAATTCTTCTGCCATAATTGGCGAAAATATGGAAAGGATAAGATCGGTGCTGGAGTTGGCAATGGGCAAATTGTAAATTGAGCTGACAAAGTAGAAATTGCCTTTATACTTTTTGGCGGCATTTTTCACAGCATATTTGGAAATATCTGTTCCGAATACTTCTGTCTCCAATCCCGATAAATTATTGAATGCTTTTTCTGAATAATAGCCTTCTCCACAACCTGCATCGAATGCCATAATATTTTTGGTTTCAAAAGTGAGTTTGTCGGAAATCAACTTCTGAATACTTTCTATGAGTGGGTCGTAAAAACCAAGCTCCAAGAAATTCCTTCTGGCGGCAATCATCATTTCGTTATCGCCTGGGTCTTTAGACTTTTTCTGATTCACGGGCAACAAGTTCAAATAACCTTGCTTGGCTACATCGAAACTATGATTGTTTTCACAAACATAAGTTTTCTCTCTGGAATCGTGCAAAGAACTTTTGCAATGCGGGCATATTAGTATAGACATCAGGACAAGTTCTTTATGTGTTGAGAGGTTAAATTTACTCTACTGTTTTTTTAAAAATAGCTTTGCCCCAAAATTAAAGTCTAAAAGCACCAAAATCAAACTTGTTAAGAGCGATCCAATAATAAATGAAACAGGGTCTTTATGTATTAGTCCCCTGTTAAAGAAATAGATTGTAATAACGATGTTTAATCCCAAGGATAAAAGTGACGGTCTCATCAATTCCTTTGTCAATAAGTTCCCAACTACAAAAACTGACAAATAAGGAATTAGTGTCATTGCAATCCTTATCACTATAAACATAATAGCCCCACTAGAATTAAAATTGCTTGCCCCCTCTTAAATCTGTTATCAATAATCCAAGAATTGACTCTCTAAAACTTTGACAGACACAAAATATTAAGCCTAGTAATAATGATTGCTTTATTTTTATTCCCATCTTGTTATCAGGCTTACGTGTAGAAAATATGCTAATGAGTATTCGAACAGTTTACTTTACAATAGCATTATACTATTTAGTCTAATTTAAAGAATTTTTCATGCTGATATTTCTCTGTGTTTTCAAATAATCAAGACTGATTTTAGCCATTCAAATCTCGTACGAAGAGTTCCCCAAACAGGCAATGAGGATAATTCCTCTTCATACGCCTCATTGGTTTCTCAGACACTAATCAAGATACAAAAATTAGTAATTCTTGTCAGTTTAGTCTGTTGTCTTTTATCCGAAATCTGTTTTCTGATGACTTTCAGAAAAACACATTTCTCTTGATTACTCCACATCTCGAAAAACTCAACCAAAAAAAGCACATCAGATTACTCCGATGCGCTTTTCAATATAACCCAAAGTCTGAGCCTTGATTTTGAAAATGATTAAACAGATTTGCCTTGATTATTAGATATTTTCGTAGTGCGAGATTCCCTTCTCGCACAGGCGTAGTAAGGACAATCGTGCTAATATCTATTCTATTGACAGAACCCCATAAGGAAATCCCACTAATCCAATGAATCCTTTTAATCAAGGTTCTCCTTTTGCCATGATTTCACACTACTTCTAACTTTTTGATGGCTGATTATCTTCCCTTCTTTAACCTGCTCCAACCCTTTTTCAATCTTATCAATGAAAATGAGTTGTTCGATTAGTTCTTCTAGCTCGAAGTTGGGAGGAAGTTTTTCGATTATTTGGAGTGCTGTTTCTTTGGTCATTATTTTATTTGCCTACATCTCTGTTAAGGTGTCAAATTCTAAATATGTTTTTAGTTTTGTAGGCAGTAGAAGATTTACTGGAGACGTACCAATAGATTGTATCAAATTAAGAATTTTGAAGCTGTTTTTGTCCCTAGAGACGTAATTTATGACACCCTCTAAATCTGGAATATTGAAATGCAATCTCTCTGGCGTAGTAGTACTTATCAACTTCCAATTTACTGATATATTTCCTTTTGAACTCGAGCTCCTTTCTTCACTATTCTTTTTTAAATACAAATCACTAGACTTTAGTTCGCTTTCATCACTAAACTTTTGGAGCTCTTCTACAATAGTTCTTTCATTATCGTCTAAATCATTTATAACGAAAAAATCTAACTTAAAATGCTTGCATAATTCTATGAGTAAGTATGCAGTAGACTTACCATGATGTACTAGAAATGCAATATTCAAAAAACTTAAATAAGTCCCTGCAAAATCTTTATTTCCAGTAATGCTCTCTACCTCTCTCTCTATAAAATATTTATAGACCAGTAAATCATTCGGTCCTTCCAGCAAAATTACCTTTCTACTGAAAAGCATTTTATTAAGATTTGGCTCGACAGATTTTATGAAACTGTTGAAGTTTTCTATAGTAATTTTTTCTTCTGTTGTTTCTTCGCTTATTTGAATAACAGAAGGACTAAATTCACCTACTTCGTTATACGTTTTTATCGTTTGCTTCTTATCTTTATAAAACTCTAACCTGATTATTGATTTTGTATTAAAAGCATCTATCATTTTGTCTGAATGCGTAGAATATATTACTTGATGACCATTTTTAGCTAATCCGCATAAAATCTCCTTATAGAAGTATTCTTGATGATTAGAATGCAGGAAACACTCAGGCTCTTCAAATATAAAGATGCATTTATCGTCAGAATTTTTATCTGCTATTGCTTGGATTACCGACATTACAAACAAGGATATGTGACCATCACCAAAATTTTCTATTGGTAACAAATTATCATCACTTTCATTTATTCCAATCTTAAATAACATACTTAGAAATATATCCTCGTATTCTGGCATTTCAAAGGAGATTTTAATCTTGTCATTCCTTAGGTTTTTTTTGTAGTAATGTGATATTCTACCAATAAATCCCTCAAGCTTTGAGGTCTTTAAAACTTCATCTGTTGCATCGCTAACCTTATCTTTGAAAGAATTCTGTTGTGTTTTTAACACCTCATCAGTACTAATTAGGTGCTTCATATGCTTTGCCAAGAATGATTTCATTTTCCCCCATCCACTCTTTTGCAGACTAATTTCTTCTTTAATTTTATGGAAATTTAGCGAATAGATTAGTTCTGATTTCCTAATATTGTTTTTTATACTGTTTCTACCGTCTGTTTCATCAGTAATCTGTTGATAATCAGTAAATTCAAGGTCATTCGTTTTATTTTCTGCAAAACCAGCCTGAGGAATTATAGAATTCACATACTTATATTTTGTAATTATTTTTGGAAGCCTTTTTATATCACAATGATGAAAATCGTACAAAGAGAATTTCTCGTCACTAACATATTCATATAAACCTAGCTTAATTGCATTTATCAAATTTGTCTTTCCTGCATTGTTGTAGCCTATAATAGCAACAGGTTTCTGATAATCTTCATTTGGAAATTGGAATTCTTGCTTTTCACCAAACGAACGAAAATTCTCAATCTGAATACTCTCTATTCTTATCTCTGACATAATTTTATTCGCTTTACTTATAAGTGATAAGTAATATACAGTTTGTCTTTTATAATACAGTTATACCATTATTAAATTCTCCCTTTCTTCTCATCAATTCACAACTCTAAAAATCCAACCAAAAAAAAGCGCATCGGATTTCTCCGATACGCTTTCTCTAACAATCTAGTCATCTAACCTAAACCTCTTCCCTTACCACATTATTGAAAACAATCTCATTTCCCTCTCTCAATTCAATTCCCACAACCGAATCCTTTTCGATAGTGCCTTTCAGAATTTCCTTCGACAAATCGTTCATAATT
>JBLIFI010000316.1:0-5978 GCA_047633715.1 Flammeovirgaceae bacterium | reverse complement strand
TAAATTCCCAAACCGCCAGCTACTACTGCCAATTGCGGGGCGAATAAAACTCCAAACAGAGGAACTAACAGCATTAAATACATTCCCAAGCCATTTCCAATAGCAAAAAATCGGTGTTTCTTAATGATTTTTCTACTGTCGGAAGCAGAGAGTTTCAGGTATTCGTTTCTGTAGTCAATCATGGAGAAGCCTATGAAATAACACTCCACCAGAATAATGAGGATGGAAGTGAAAGGTGCAAAAATGGGAATGAAGGAAAGGAAAAATAGCAATGCCAATAATGAAAGCTCTATTGCCAAGTTCCTGATAACAATTCCAATTCCTCGAAGAACATCTTTTATAAACTGCTTCATCTCAAACGAATTCTCATTCTTACAGAGAATATTTTGTGTTTTTTCTGCCAGTAAAGCCAAAGCAGGGGAAAGTAAAAGTAGCATCAGAAACTTATAGGATTTCACAAAAACCACAGCTGTCAGCACATAAATCACAACTTGCAAGGAAATATCCGCTGCTTTTGACCACCAACTATCGCTTTCTCCTACTCCCAATTTGTTGGAAATCAAATCTTGCAAATCTCCCACCGAGCCAATTGCCAGCCAACCCACTCCGCTAATCAGCAAAAGATTGATAATTGCGGGAATAATAAGAAATTTCCAAAGCCGATGAGTTTTCACAAAGCTGATTGCTTTACCATAACTTGAAATTCCGAGTGTGAATTTTGAAATAAAGTTCATAAAATTAAGTCTATAGATAATAGTCCAAAGTCTCTAGCCTGGCAACCTAGTGCATCAATTCCTAAGTTCGCATTCGTATTTTATGTTTCTTATTTCCTTCTACTGCATTAAAATTCTTAGCCGTAGCTACGGCTATGTCGAATTGTCGAACCACTCCAAATTTTGCTTTGCAGAAGAAAATAATATTCCAAAAAATACTGAAAGGAACTTAGAACTCAATGCACTATGAATATTTTTTAAAAACTTCTGTTCAGGTAAATAAAAAAAAGTTTGGTAGTGCTATTTTAGTGTTGATGGAAATTATTTTTACCTTATATGCTGGACTTTGGACGAAAAGAGGGTAGAACATAGAAAAAGAGGTAAAAGTATTTAGTTCTTTGACAAATCCCGTGGTTGAGTTTAGATTAATGATTTTTACCTCAGTATTTTAGATTTAAAAATAGGTCATTGCAAAGCGTTATGCAATTTAATAATTAGCCTGAGTGAGAATGACGGTAAGCAGACTGTTGCGGCTTTAAGTGAGCATCCACATTTTTCTATCAAAATAGCAGTATAAGAGATGCTATCCATGGCCTTTCAGGTAAATTCTCGAAAAAAATGTAATTAAAGCAAACATTCTGAACCCAATGGTAAGAACGGATTCATTCTTCTAAACATGCTGTAAATGACAATTCAAGTTTACAGCTTGGCTTTTTCTATACTGGCGTCAAAATAAGTGACACTAAAATCAGCGGATTCGGAATTACCCCCGAATACAGATTCTACCTCCCAGAAAGCAAAGATGTTCTGAATGGGTTGTTTCTTTATTGGAAATAACCAATTTTCTATTTTATCGAATAGTTTGGATATAGAAACTCCAACAATATTTAGCTACATCTGAACGAAAAATCGCCCCAAAGTTTAGATTCCCAAAAACATAGTTAAATTTGGTTTTTGAGAACTCACTAAAACCAGCAGAAAACAACCAACTCCAACCATTAAACAAGTTAAAAATATGAGAAAATTACTATTACCCGTGCTGTGTGCATTCATTTTTAGTGCCTGCAACAACACGCCAAAAGACGAAACCAAAGAAACTCCCGTAGAAGTGAAAGCTGAAACTGGAAAAGGCGTTTATACGCCTTTCAAATTGACTGCTGATTTATCTCAACTGTCAGATTCGGAGAAAAAAATGCTCCCAATTCTGATTGAAGCCGCCAAAATCATGGATGGATTATTCTGGCAAGAAGCTTATGGAGACAAGGAAAAATTGATGGGAATGATTTCCGACCCAAGTACAAAAGAATATGCTCGTGTCAATTATGGCCCTTGGGACAGATTGGGCGGAGACAGTTCATTTGTGAAGGGAATTGGCGAAAAACCACTCGGAGCGCAATTCTACCCAAGCGATATGACAAAAGTGGAATTTGAAGCTTCTGACATTCCCGAAGAAATGAAGAAAAGCCTTTATACCATGATTCGCAGAGATGAAAGCGGAAAATTGAAGGCAATTCCTTACCGTGAATTCTTTAAAGAAGAAGTAACTAAAGCGTCTGATTTGCTGAAACAAGCTTCGGAAGTGGCTGAAGATGCGAGCTTGAAAAAATACTTGGAATTACGTGCAGAAGCATTATTGACTGATGATTATACAGCTTCCGATTATGCTTGGATGGATATGCAATCCAACGGAATTGATATTATTATTGGCCCAATTGAGAATTACGAAGATAAATTGTACGGCTATAAAGCAGCGCATGAAGCCTATGTTTTAATCAAAGATAAATCTTGGAGCGAGCGATTGGCAAAATATGCATCTATGTTGCCAGAATTGCAGAAAGGTTTACCCGTAGATGCTAAATACAAAGCAGAAACTCCTGGAGCAGATTCTCAATTGGCAGCTTTCGATGTGGTTTACTATGCAGGAGATTGCAACGCAGGAAGCAAAACTATTGCCGTGAACTTGCCAAATGATGAGGAAATTCAATTGGCAAAAGGCACAAGACGTTCTCAACTCAAAAATGCCATGAGGGCGAAGTTTGATAAAATTCTGCTTCCAATTACAGGTGTTTTGATTGATGAAAGCCAACGTAAAAATGTAACTTTCAATGCGTTTTTTGCCAATACTATGTTCCACGAAGTGGCTCACGGTTTGGGAATCAAAAACACGATTGATGGAAAAGGAACAGTTCGTGAAGCTTTGAAAGACAATGCTTCTGCCTTGGAAGAAGGAAAAGCGGATATTTTAGGTTTGTATATGGTTACCAAATTGTTCGAGAAGGGAGAAATTACTGATGGAACTTTGGAGGAATATTATACAACTTTCATGGCGAGTATTTTCCGTTCTGTTCGTTTTGGAGCTTCTAGTGCACACGGAAAGGCAAATATGTTGCGTTTCAACTACTTCTTGCAAGAAGGTGCTTTTGCTAAAAACCCTGAAACAGGAACTTACAAAGTAGATTTTGAAAAACTACGTGCAGCCATGACTTCACTTTCTGAAATGATTCTTACTTTTCAAGGAAATGGAGATTATGATGGAGTAACGAAAACAATGAACGAAATGGGAAAAGTAGGCGCAGAACTCCAAAAGGACTTGGATTTATTGGCTGAAAAAGGAATTCCCGTAGATGTTACTTTCGAACAAGGTGTTGAGGCTTTGGGATTGAAGTAAGTTTAGATTTTAGAAGTAAGAAAAAAGAGTGCGAATTTCACAGTTCGCACTCTTTTTTCTTATAATAAACCTGATAAATAATCTTGATACAATTTGGGATAATTCGCCCGAATCATTCCCGAAAACTCTGCTTCGTCTGAAAAAGCTTTGGGGATAAATTTTTCAGCAATACTGATTGACTCCTCTACATTTTCCCTAGTTAAGCTAAATGTGCTAACAATGTCAACTATATTTTCCTCTTTCAAACCAAAGAATACAATGTTTTGATGGAATTTATTCAAATATCCTCTTCTTTTATCATTGAGTTTCTCCCTACCAATTCCAAAACCTAACAAAGAACATTTCCCTTTCGGGTTTTTCGGAAAAGGAACTTCTTTACGAAATGAAATAAAATCGCTTGGTTCATCTTCCGATGGATGAATGAGTAAAATTCTTTCTTTGGAAATGTCTCCAAGATGATTCTTCGCTCGTTCCGTTGGGTTTTCGAGTGGGAAATAATTTTTCTTATGTCTTTGATTGCAAATTTGACATGAGAAAAAGAGATTGTGCCAATCGTAAGCCAACCAATAATAACCAGGTTTTTGAATTTTATCTGACTTCCGTTGCTGAAATCCACCTTTCGGGCGGAAGTGTTCTACATCTCCATAACCATTAGCTGTGAAATCCGCTTCGCAGAAACAGCATTTCCCATGTTGTTCGGCAATTAACTGAGCCTTCACTTTCTTATCGCCATATACTGCGGACTTAATTTTAAATGTGGATTTATCTGAATCGTAGTCTGCGGAATTGACTTGATACAGGTTTTTCATTTCCTCAGTCAATTCCACGCCCTTTCCCCTCAGTTTATCTGGGATTTGGTTGGATTTTTTGACTCGAATCATTTTTTCTGCTCGGCTAGTCTTTGGGCAATTTTCTTGATGAGCGTGTCAGCTTCTATTTCTTCAGCAGTATCTCCGTAAGGTAAATTACCCATATTCTTTTCTAATTGGCTCAATTGCTCCTTATCTTTTTTAGTGATTTTGGATTTGGAGAGAATCTGATTTCGTTGCCTCATCAACTCTTCCGTTTTTGGTGGCAATGTAGTTTCCAAGCCAAACAAATCACTTGTCAGGATTTGCTCAATTCGCCAGTTCTTGACCGAAACAGGATTATTGTCAATCTCCACATCTTTGCCATCTTCGGTTTTCTTCAAAAGCACCAAATTATGTTCCGCAGCCGACTGAATAACCAATGGACTGTGAGCAGTAACGATGAATTGAGTTTTTGGGAATTTCTCCAACAGGAAACCCGTGAGTTTTTTCTGCCAAGTTGGGTGCAAATGCAAGTCAATTTCATCTACCAACAAAATCGCAGGTTCAGCCAACGGATTCTCACTTTCAGGATAGCGGTCAAACAAATTGGAAGTAAAATCTACCATCCAAGCCATCATGGTTCGGTAGCCCAAACTCAATTGGTCAATCGTAACCCAACCGAATGAGGTTTTGAAAAACACTTCCACTTCCTTTTTCTCATCGGAAATCTCATATTTAATCTCTTCCACATCGGGAAGGAGTTCTAGAATGACTTCTTCTACTTGAGATTTGTATTTTTTGTATTTAGAATCTCTGAGAGAAAGATAATCAGCTTGAATGAGCCATTTTTCGGGGTTTATTAATTGGTAATTATCATTGAATAGACTGTCAGTAGTTGAATGTCTTTGATATGAATGATTACTTACATTGGTTCGCGCCCCACCATAAGCATATATATATTCTTGAAGCCCTGGTAGGAAATGTCGACTACTTGCTTCCATCGAACCCATATTCAAATCCATAGTTCGATGACCTTTGGAAGGTTTTTTCGTTAATGATTCAATTAGTTCGAAGTGGATTTCAGAATGATTTAATTTCTTATCTGCTAAAAGTTTTTTTTTGTAGTAATCACCCATTCCAGCCAAAGCTTTCAAAAGCGTAGTTTTCCCAGTTCCATTATTTCCCACAATGGTTGTCCAGCGATGTGGTTTGCCATTTTCGTCAGTCAAGTTGAGAGTTTGGCGTTTCCCAAAGCAAGCTACGTTCTCCAAAGTAAGAGAAAGGAAGTAACAGGCTTTGGGTTCTTCTGCTTTTATCATTTAGGTTTTTCTAGTTAGAATGTCATTCCGACTTTAGCCACAATGGCAATTGGAGGAAACTATCGAATATAGTTGTTTCGCAGGCTCAACATGACAAAACAAATATACTCAATTCGCTTAACTGCCGAAAACTCATTTCTTCACCAAATCAATTGAAGCAGAATTGATGCAAAAGCGCAAACCACTTGGCGCAGGCCCATCGGGAAAGACATGTCCCAAATGCGAATCGCAAACATTGCACATTACTTCTACCCGAACCATTCCGTGCGAAGAATCCTTGTCATATTTGATTGCCTTTTCGGAAACAGGGTCTGTGAAACTTGGCCAGCCAGAGCCTGATTCAAACTTAATGGAAGAATCGAAAAGTTCTTCGCCACAGCAAACGCATCCATATTTCCCAGCTTCGTGCGTGTCGCAATGTGCGCCCGTAAAAGCTCGTTCCGTTCCTTTTTGGCGAGTTACTCTATATTGTTCGGCAGAAAGTTGT
>JBLIFI010000315.1:0-6000 GCA_047633715.1 Flammeovirgaceae bacterium | reverse complement strand
CTTTTGTACAATTAAAAGAGGCGCAGTCTCAATTAGTCCAATCAGAGAAAATGTCCTCTTTGGGTCAGCTTACTGCAGGAATTGCCCACGAAATCAACAATCCAATCAATTTTGTGTACGCAGGCACCAACACGCTCAAAATGCTGATTGATGATATAGGAACTGTACTTGATAAATACGATGGCATAGACCTTTCCAAAGATAAAGAAGAGTTGGAGGTGGCTTTTAGCGAGATTCAGCAGTTTAAAGACGAAATTGATTTTGATGAAATCCAACAGGATGTACAAGAGCTCATTAAAGATATTTTAAATGGAGCTGAAAGAACTCAGTCTATCGTATTAAGCCTCAAGACTTTTTCGAGGTTGGGCGAAGGAGATATGCAACGGGCGGATTTGCACGATAACCTGAATTCAACGATTGTCATTCTTAATCCGGAAATCAAAAATCGAATTGAAATTATTAAAGAGTATGACCCACATTTCCCAAGTATAGAATGCAATGTGGGCGAAGTAAATCAGGTTTTCATGAACTTAATATCCAACGCCACTCAAGCAATTGAAGGAAAAGGGAAAGTAATAATAAAAACCTGGAAAGAAGGTGATATTGCCTATGTAAGTGTTTCTGATAATGGTAGCGGAATGAATGAGTCCACAAAGGCAAAAATTTTCGAACCCTTTTTTACTACGAAAGATGTGGGAGAAGGAACAGGACTTGGGCTTTCAATTTCTCATGGAATCATAGAGAAACACAACGGGACAATTCGGGTAGAAAGCCAATTAGGAAGAGGAACTTCTTTTATAGTAGGCTTGCCAATAGATAAAGAAGAATAAGGAATAGAAGGCTGATTTGATGTTGGGAAAATAAATTTGAAATTTATTTCAAAAAGCTTTGCAACTATCAAATGAATCTTTAGCTTTGCCAACCCTAAACAACGGTGCTGTAGCTCAGTTGGTAGAGCAATGGACTGAAAATCCATGTGTCGGTGGTTCGATTCCACTCAGCACCACAGCTTTAAACTCCCTAGATTCATTTCTAAGGAGTTTTTTGTTTTTTACAGCCTTCAATTCAACTGACGGTTTGTTGTTTTTCCTTCATATCGCCACCTCTAATTTTACCATCCATAAAGCTGAATATCTAAAAATTGAGCCATTGCCAATAATATAGGCGGTTCCATAATGCTAGACATTTTTCATTTTCTTCGGATTTGAGAAGTTGAGAGCAACTCCTACCGAGACCTGTCAGAACTGAGGTTCTGACAGGCACAACTGATTCAAGCGGGGCTTGTAATTTCACGAAGAACAAAGCCTATATGAATGTCATCTATACAATCTAAGATTATCGGGTTTGAGCAAATCGACTGACGTAATGCTAATTGGTTTCAGAATAAAAACTTGAGAATCCTTTCCGATGAAGGAATGGATAAATTAAAGCAATCAATTCTTGCTAATGGATTCATTGCGCCTTTCTATGTTTGGCTGACTGATGGAGAGGAAAAGCCAGAAGGTGTTAAACTGAAAACTAAATCAAAAATAAAACTGGAGATCTCTTCCGACTGGGCGAACATCGTTTGGTTTGTAGAGATTGCAATGATTCGGAAACTATTGCACTACTTATGAATGTCTTTTACTCATGTTTGTATAGGAAAAGTCCGCACGACCTATCTAAATACCTCAATAAGTTACACTAACTTATTTTTTCTAACGATGCTCATTTTTTGAGCCGTTGTCTTTCTGTCTGGTTCTATGCAATAGCAATCTCTTTTTGTGTAAATTATAATAAATGACACTATTATTTTGCACTAAATTATAATACCATGTCCGTAGGCAATAGAATGGTTGAATTCTGTGAGCAAAAAGATATGAAAATCTCGTACTTCGCAAAGAAAATAGGTATTGGACAATCGATTATCTATAAATGGAATAGAGGAGAGGCTAATCCAAATTGTTCAGCAATTATGTCAATAAAGATATTTTTTTCCAGAATTGAATATGAACTAGCTTTTGTTCGGAGAGGGCGAAATGCTCAAAAAATCAACAAACACCCAAAATGGCTCGCTCAAAAAATTAGCAAACTCTAAAGGCATGAGTGCTTTTGTTAAGAATAACGAAAGTAAAATCACACCGATGACTGAGGAAGAAACAGCTACGTTTTTGCGAATGCAGGAAACAATTAAGAGATTAGAGCAACAGAATGACAAACTCATGAGAATGCTTGAGACTTTGATTGGGAATCAGAACAAGCAGGAACAGACTACTTACTACAGAAGATGGGGAATGATGGCGATAGATGGCTCATTCCCATTGTGATTGTTGGAATGATTGGTTACGGACCTTGGCTGAAATATGCCGAACCCAACCTAGAAGAAGATTAAAATTGGATAACTACTAAATAGGCTTTTGTATTTCGCTTTCCGAAAATCGGGAGGCTTTTTCTGTGTGTTTTTTTTCAGACCAGTAAAGTAAAACAAGCTTATTAATATGGATTTTATTGACAGATTAAATGATTTAAGAGATAGAGTTTCTAAAATGAAGGAGCAAGTTCATACAGAAGAAGCTACAAAGAATGCATTTATTATGCCTTTCATCGCCACTCTTGGTTATGATGTTTTCAATCCTACTGAAGTAGTTCCTGAATTTGTAGCCGACTTGGGTATAAAGAAAGGAGAGAAGATAGATTACTGCATCTTTAAAGATGAAAAACCAATTTTACTAATTGAATGTAAGCATTGGAAAGAAAAAATGGATGTACACCATACCCAGCTCCATAGATACTTCCACGTTACTGAGGCTAGGTTTGGATTACTTACAAATGGTATAGAATACCGATTCTATACTGACCTAGATGATAGTAATAAGATGGATGATAAACCATTCTTAGAATTTTCTCTAGAAAAATTTAATGAGAATATTGTTTCAGAAATCAAAAAATTTCAGAAAGACACTTTCGATGAAGATGGTATATTCAGTAATGCCAGTGATTTAAAGTACTCCAAACAAATCCGTGAGATGCTTGCTAATGAACTTCGTGAACCTAGTGAGGAGTTTGTTAAGTTTTTTGCTTCTCGAATTTATGATGGATCAGTCCGAAAGAATGTATTGGAACAGTTTACTGTTTTGGTTGCAAAATCTGCAAAAAGCTATATGAATGAAGTGGTCAATGAGCGCCTAAGAAGTGCGTTGGATGGAGATCAGTCTGCCTCCTCAGATGTGGAAGAAAATGGTAAAGAGGACTTGGATGATGATGAGCCTTTAAAGGATGGGGTAGAGACAACTCAGGAGGAGCTTGAAGGCTTTATGATTATTCAAGCAATTTTGAGAAAGGTTGTCGCTTTGGATCGTGTATTTTCCAGAGATACGAAAAGTTACTTTGGGGTATTGCTGGATGATAATAATCGGAAGCCTATATGTCGACTTCATTTCAATTCATCAAATAAATATATAAGTCTATTCGATGAGGATAGAAAAGGTGAAAAGATAGGTATAGAGAGGCTTGAGGATATTTATACTCATGAAGAACGGATACAGGCAAGCGTTCAGCAATACATTGGTGAGAGTGAATAAATTTGGCTGATACTTGACAAATCAGATGTTACAGTCGATTACGAAGGCAAAATTTTGAAGACGGAGGAGTCGATTATTCCATGAAACTTAACACTTTAACCAATCACAATACTAAAAACTTGTATGGATACAGAATTGAATAATGATGCTGAGCGTAAAAGAAGAGCTATTTTTTGGGATATCAAAGACATACATAATTATGAGTCTTTGTATAATTCAGGAATCGCACACGATGAAGGAGGTTCTAAACGCTATGAAATTGTAAAAAACCTTTCCTACAGTACTCAGTATTTAGAGTTTATCAACAATACTTTGAAGGAGAATATTCATTCAGTTGTGAGCACACAGCTTACTAAAACCTTCGTCATTGTTGGAATGGGCATAGTTGAGTCAATTCTACATTACTTTATTAATATTGAAGGATTGCAAAAAACTACACAATATAAAGAAAAGGGTGTATTGTCAAATGAAAAGAGAATAGATGAAGTTTTCTGGAGAATAGAGACCAGAATGTTGGAAAAAGTGGATCAGCCTATAAACGAAAAGATGGATTTGAATTATATGTTGAAAAAAGCTAGGAAGGGAAAAATGTTTGGAGATGATTTGAGTATTTATGACACGTTTGATTTTCTAAGGAAAAATAGGAATAGAGTTCATTTGCAGATTGTCAAAGGAGATTTAGATCATGATTTTAACAATTTCAGGAGAGATGCACTGAATTTAATGAAGGAGTCTCTTAAGGGGATTTTGTACTCAAGTAAATTTAATATGAATAAGATTAGGAAAGATGAGGTTTTGGATTTCTTAAAAGTAGAGGATTGATTATGCCGACAGAGGTATTTAACTAAAATAGACCATGAATATAACGAAAACAGTAGTAGTAGGTAATATGAGTGCTGAAGATACGGAGAAAGCAATCCAGCTCACGATTAACAAATGCAACAAAGACAGCTACAAGGTTGTGTCAACCTCTCCTATAAATAGCCATGGCAACACTTTCTGTGTGTTGATTGTGTTTGAGAAGGTTTAGTAATAAAATAGCAATAATCAATTTTTAACTCAAAACAACTATAATATGTCAGACCCAAGAGCATCGGTAAATCAAATATCGGAATATGTTGGAGCAAACTCCACTAGAAGAAAGAAGATAGTAGAGGATGCTAAGAATCCATCATCATTTATTGTCGCACGATATACTGAAGCAAGAAAGGCAATTAGTAATTACATAGCAGAAGGAGATCTTTCCTGTTTAGACGAATGCGCTGACTTTTTGAAAAATAAAGTAGCGACATCCGACTTTCAGAAGAACGACAAAAAGAAATCCTTAGAGGCACTGTTGGCAATTCGTAATATAGACTTGTCTTTTCTTTCAGGTTTTGAGATGGATGTTTATAGTGGCTCGAATCCAAAGCTACAAATATCTGGACTAGATATAAGTGTGAATCCAGACATAATCATTAGGGGGGAGCACAGAGGAAAAAAGATAATTGGAGCAGTTAAACTTCATATTTCGAGCAGTGCACCACTTACCGAAGAGATGGGGAAAAGTGTTGCCATGATTATCCATGAATTTATCAAGAGTCATGTACAATCTGCCGATGAGACAGCGCATTTAAAGTTTTGCATATCTTTAGATATTTTCAATGGCAGGCTTACAGAAGCACCCACATCGGTAAAGAAACGACTGTCTAAAATAGGAGCTTCTTGCGAAGAGTTTGTTCTGCGTTGGGATTCAATATAGGATTTTTCTGCATGGCATTCTTTACAGAGGGTTTGGAAGTTTTCTATTCCATAACCTCCACCGCCTTTGTGTATTGGCTTAATGTGGTCAGCTTCCCAATCCTCTGTAATTTCCCCACAATTTCGACATCCTCCAGAGTCAACTTTGAAAAGTTCCTTTCTTATGTGCTTGGCATCTCCTTTTATAACAAAGAAGTGAGATACCGCTTTTTGATTGCACTTAGCTGTAGCCCACCTTTTTCTTTTCCCAGTCAGCTTTTCACCACATCCACAAGCACACTTGCTTTTATCCTTTTGAGGAAATAGTTGTTGAACTGTCAACCCTGTTTGATATCGTATGAATTTATCCACCATAATAAGGGATTTTAGAAAGGTCGCAAATATATGTACACAATTCAATTTATCTAAATTTTGTTCATATACAAAATATTTACATTCATCTTTGACCGATAAAACTTGCTTCTATCATATCAAATCCCGAACCGCATCCCTACGAATCGCATCATCAGTTCCTTCATAAAATTGCATTGCTCTGTCATCTTCATGCCCAGTAATGCTCCTGACTATGTGGCTGAGACTCCAGAGTTTCTGACAAGTGTTGTGAAAGTCGCTCTTGAACGGTGCGAAGCGATTTCTTCATAGAGAAGTCTTCTGATTTCAATTCTCTTTTTCCCCGAATACCTAACTTTCACAATCATTC
>JBLIFI010000314.1:0-6007 GCA_047633715.1 Flammeovirgaceae bacterium | reverse complement strand
GAACTCCATTTCGCCCGAATGAACTTTTTGCCATCAGAGTATCATTTTGGGCGGAGATTGCCATTCCTAAGTCGCTATTCAGTTCTTGGTAATTGCCCACAAACTGATTCAAATTAAGCTTGGTGGAAAGAAAATTTGCTTTCTCTGATGTTTCAACTGTATTGCCATTTTTTTGGCTTGGCAAAAGTAAATCCAAAATCTGATAGGAAAGATTTACTGCCCCAATATGTTCAGAATTGACAAATACAATTACCGAAAGTTTCTCTGACGGAATTGAAATCATTTGCGTTCTCAATCCAAGCCCTCGCCCAGAATGATGTACAGTTTTATAACCTTTAT
The DNA here is from genome assembly GCA_047633715.1 of Flammeovirgaceae bacterium. Taxonomy (GTDB): domain Bacteria; phylum Bacteroidota; class Bacteroidia; order Cytophagales; family Flammeovirgaceae; genus JBLIFI01. Next base: position 5,668 of record JBLIFI010000314.1, on the reverse strand, counting down.
AGTCTTCCACAAAAACTCCTCTGGCATAATTCACGCTTCCATCGAGGAATGTGTCTTGGTGGATAATGAATTGCGCCAATTCTGTAAATTTATGAGATGAATTGGTAAAAATCATACTCCATTTCGCCAAATCTTTAGGGTTGGAAATCACTCCTCCAGCTCCTATACAATGTGTCAGCGACCTAGGTTGTTCAAAACCAGTATCAGATTTATAATGCGGATAAGCCTTATTTTTGATGATTTCTGAAATATTTCTTGAGTAAAAAGTATGTATCATTTCCAATGGCTTGAAAATAGTTGAGTCTGCAAAATCGGGTAAACTCATTCCATAAACCCGTTCCACAATTAACGCCAACAGCACATAGTTTGAGTTGGAGTACAGCATCTTTTCCCCAGAACGATTATTGATTCCTTTTTATGCAAAAATCAGTTTCTGAATATGTTTATTCGTATAACCAGCATGATCATAATCAAATCCTTTTAGGTCTAAAAGCACATTGTAATTCCTCAAACCACTCGTATGATTGAGTAAGTGTTTTATTCGGATTGTATCTCCAAAACTGAGAATTTCTGGTATAATTGTCCGAATATCATCTTCTATAGAAAGAGCTTCGGAATTAACCAAAACCCCTTAAATTTGCTAAACCTTTTTGTTGCGAACACTCAATTATTCCATTTTTGACAACTGCCACACTCAATCCAGGCGAATTATCTGTGGCGAGTGCCGAAACTAGGGAATCAACCTTAGAAGTGGGGATTTTTTGTGCCTTGCTTGCAAGATTCAAAATCATAAAACAACTCAATAGTAAAATTCTCATCATCATCTTTTTATTTTTATTACTACTAATACAGCGTTTTCATAAAGGGACAGATACTCCATGCTTTTTTTATTCCCTCACAACTTCTCTTGCGGTTTGAATTTTGAAAATCTATCTGATAATGAAGGAAAGAATGAACTTACTTTTGAAATCCAATCCAGAATGCTTTAAATAGTTTACAAACTTTGTCTCCAACTGGGGAAGTTTTTATCTTTATGGTTGGAGATATTGGATTGGGATATTTTTTTGAGAGCAAAGAAGCCTTAGGAATGGGAAATAAATAAACTACTTTTTTATCGCAGTTTATTTTTGAGGCTAGTCTAGGCAAAAATTGCAGTCATAGCACCGCTATGACGAAATTTTTAACGAAGAATAGACCAAAAAGAAATAAGAAAAAAAGTAGCATTTTATTTAATTCCCGTTCCTTAGGAATGGTGATTAAATAAATAACTTCTTTATCGAAGTTTATTTTTGAGGCTAGTCTAGGCAAAAATTGCAGTCATAGCATCGCTATGGCGAGATTTTTAACGAAGAATAGACCAAAAAGAAACAAGAGAAAAAGCGCATTTATTTAATTTCCGTTCCTTAGGCATATCACTATCTTGTCAATAGGTTTTACCCATGAGCTTACTAAAAGAATAACTGTGAGAATCATTTTTGTAATCATCCTATTTATCTTTGGGTTTGAATCTTGCTCTCGTGAATCTGTGAATCGAGCCAACGAAGTAAAGTCAAACCAAATATTCACTTCAGAAGTTGATATAATAGATTCTATATCTGTTGAAAGACAAGAGTTAGGAATATCCAACAAACTTGAGACAAAAGACTCTTTATTTCTTACAGGAGTTAAGTCGATTCCATCAGGTGTATTTAAAAGAGTTGATTTGAAATACCTTTCTGTTTGGGGAGAATATTGTGATATATATGGAGTCGAATGTTTTGCCATTTCAGAATTGCCAAAAAAAATAGAAAAATTAAAGAATTTGGAGGAATTACGGCTAACACTCAATTATATAGAAAACTTCCACCCGAAATCCTGAAACTTGAAAAGTTGAGGATATTAGATTTATCTGAAAATCCTAGCTTTTCAGATATCGGTACAGTAATAAAAATGGCTCAATTGGAAGAATTCTATTGCTTTGGTTGTCATCTTTCTAAATCAGAAGTGAGTACATTAAAATCCAGATTGCCAAATTGTAAAATAGGGACAGAATGAGGTTGGAAACTTTATATAGAATACTGATTATCAATTCTTTAATTATATGCAAAAAAGCTTTGTGAAAATAATCGCACCAGTACTCTCAGATGGGAGTTACTTCAACTCGTCAAGTATCAACGATAAACTATTGTACCTGATGTTTTTTTTATTTTCAAGTATTTATAAAGTTCGCTTTCTGTGCTTCCTCGAATCTGAGGATTCGATAACTGTCAGGACTAAGGTTCTGACAGGCACGGAATAACCGATTTAATATTGCAATTTGAAACAGTAGAGTAATAAATAACAAAAGTGTAAACAAACCTACAACCACAAAATCCAACTAAGGCATGAACCTAGCAGATATTAGAGACGATTATAGAATGGCTTCTTTGGAAGAATCTGAAGTTGCAAATAACCCAATCCTGCAATTTGAAAAATGGATGGAAGACGTTTTGAAAGCCGAAGTGATTGAACCGAACGCCATGACAATTTCCACAGTTGGAGCGGAAGGAAAACCTTCTGCAAGAATTGTGTTGCTGAAAGGCTTAGAAAACGGTTTTGTATTCTACACGAATTATGAAAGCCAAAAGGGGAAAGAATTGGCTGAGAACCCGTATGCTTCACTCACTTTCTTTTGGGCAGATTTACAGCGGCAAGTTCGGGTAGAAGGCAAAGTCCAGAAAATAAGTGAAGAAGCTTCTATCAACTATTTCCATAGCCGACCAAAAGGCAGTCAGATTGGTGCAGCCGTTTCTCCACAAAGTTCTGTAATTCCGAATCGTGAATTTTTGGAAAATAGAAAAAATGAGATTGAAAAGAAGTATGAATCGGAAAGCCAAATCCCAAAGCCAGAAAATTGGGGCGGTTATGTGCTAGTTCCTAACCGAGTAGAGTTTTGGCAAGGTCGCTCTAGCCGACTTCATGACCGATTGATTTTTGAGCAAGAGGGAAATGGTAATTGGAAAATGGAAAGGCTTGCTCCGTAAATGGAGATATGAGTTTTTTTGGAGAAAAGAATAAGGAAGAAAGAGAAAAGACTTGATAAGTAGGTCAAACTGATAGATAATCATTTTACGATATTATCTATTTTAAGTACAATTAAAAGTTGTATTTTAGATTGTCTCGCTGACCTGATTCTACTTTTGTTCTTTTTCCTTCCTCTTTTTTCTTTATTCTATAAATCGTACTTCGTAAATAATAAATTATGGCAATCAGAGAAGGCAAATGGGATTGTAAAACTTGTGGTACAACGGCAGTTCGTGGGCCTTTGACTCAATGCCCGAGTTGCGCTTCTCCACGTCCAGAAAATGTGAAATTCTATCTTTCCGATAATGCAATGGTGGTTTCCGATGAGAAAAAGCTATCGGAAGCAAAAGCAGGAGCGGATTGGATTTGCTCTTATTGTAGCGGGCACAGCAAGGCTTGGGAAACTCAATGTTCCTCTTGCGGAAATGCCAAATCGGTAGCGAATGGAGATGAAGTAATTGCAGAGAAAATTGACTATTACGACCAAAAGAAGAATATTGCCAAATCTGCCACTCCGAAAGTACCAAGCAAATTATCTGGTGTCTTCAAAAAGCTTCTAAAAATACTCGGATTTGTTTTTCTTGCGCTTGTTGTCTTTTATATTCTGGCTTCTTTCGATAAAGATATTGAAGTTCAGATTCTAGAACACGGTTGGGAGCGAACCGTGCAAATGGAGGAGAATAAGTTATTGACCGAAGATGATTGGCAAGTTCCAAAAGGCGGAAAGCTTATTAAATCCTACCGAGCAATTCATCATTACAATCAGGTTTTGGTTGGGCATAAGAAGAAAAATCGAACGGTTCAGGTGCAAACAGGCTCTCGAAAAGTAGTTTGTGGGCAGAAAAACATGGGAAATGGTTATTTCCAAGATGTGTATTGCAATGAACCTATTTATGAAAGTAAGCAAGAAACCTATCAAGATCCGATTTACAGGCAAGACCCGATCTATCAAACCAAATACAAATACACTATTTATAGGTGGAAGGAAATTGATCCTTTGGTGGCGCAAGATAAAATCAAAAATGCAAAATGGCCTCAGCCTTCTTCCAATTTTGTAGGCGATACTTTTAGGCAGGGCAATAAAAAACAACGCTATTGGCTACTCATTAAAATGCCCAATGGAAAAGAGGAAATTGAAGAGCTTGCTTTCGATAAATGGAATAAATACCCCGAAAAAGGGAAAGTACAAGCCACAAAATCTCTAATTTTTGGATTCTTCAAAGAACTGAAGGAATGAAAATGATTTGGATATGTGTAGGTTCAGTAATCCAACCATAAAATCAATAGCGGTTGGGTTGGAGTTGATAAAAAAAACTGTTTCCAAATATGAATGAGACTGAATGGCTTGGGGAATGCAATAAACAATTTGCCAAAATAGGTTGGAAATCACACGACTTTCATGGATGGAAAAATATCGAGCCTGTTCCTAAAGTCCGTCTTTTTTTGGTTCTTCCTTTGAAAGACGAACTTCCCAACAATATGCTAAACCTCACAGAATTTGGCGTGATTGGCTTAGTGAAAAACAGAAAAGTGCTTGACCAAAATTTACTCAAATCCTTCCACTATTTCCTAACCAATGGCTATGAAGCCGACAATTATTGGTGGAAACAGGGAGTTTTCGATAAGATGGCAAAATTTGGGTTTCTGATAAAAAAGGGCAAAAAGACTTTGACCAAATCTTATTTCACCAATCCGACTTCTCCTATTTATATTCTGGGTAATGAGAAGCCTGAGTTTATAGCAGAAGCTGTTTTAGAAGCAGAAAAGATTTATCAGAAGAAACTATCTGCCAATCAAACATTCGCAACCACTTTGCAAAATGAGTTAGCAATTGAGTTATATCCCGATTTGTCAGATGTGGGAAATATGCATTTCCGTCTAAAAACTCGGTCTGGAAATTATGGCGAGAATGAGCCTATTTTGCAACAACTCAGAAATGAAGCATTTTTAGTTGCCTTTTTGGCTTTCCAGCAATTCCCCAACAAACAACAACTTGCTATTTTATTCAGGAATAATTTTCTGGATGGAGACCGTTTTTTGGTAGAGAATTCTAAACTACACATATTTCAGGTTTCTAAATCTTGTATCAAAGCATTTTCAGAAGAGCTATTTGGAGAGTTAGTAGAATTTGAAAAAGTGCCAGAGTTTGCCAAGAATGATGAGATTTCCGAGAAAGTAGCTTTTTTTGTACAGAAATACGAAACTGAAAGAATGACTAGTTCAAGACCGATTGATAAATAAAAGGAGATTTTTTGGCATGTCTCATGTCTAAATATATCTCGTTCCGTTGGGGGCTTTCATGCTAAACAGTCTTCAACCTGTCAAGAATTTCGGAAATATCGAAAGCTCTTGAGCATAAAAAAATTGGCTTTACTTGGTCTCAACTGCCATAGAAATCTACTCCAAGAACTGTTTTGTGGGTTCAACAGGCATAAATCTGATAGTTGTAGATTGTGGAGGAAGTGATTTCTGCCAACTGATAGCACAGCTAACAGTTCTTGCCAAATAATCCAACGTGGAAATCAATAAGGTTTAAGATTGATATTGCATTCACAAACTTCATTCTGTAAATTGGGCTTAGAAATACTTGAGAACATAAAAATGGATTTGAGTAATGATAAATCTA
>JBLIFI010000313.1:0-6026 GCA_047633715.1 Flammeovirgaceae bacterium | reverse complement strand
GGTATTTTTTTGACTTTGTTGCTTATTCAATGCTTTATAAGTGTGTCCAGATGATTTTCCTGCGCTTTGTTTTTATCTCACTTTTGACAGATTAGCGAGAACAACCAGTTCATAAAATTTGACAAAGCTTTCTACATTCTTAGGGTTTTGGAAGTTAAGTTGTTTGATTCTGCGCCAACGGTTCTTTGTCTCCTTGGTAATCAGCTTTGGCTGTTTTTCGACTATCAACTTCAAATCTTTGTCGATTTTCTCAATGAACTTTTTGAAGTCAATTTCCAAATATTCTTAGCCAACTCACACAGCAGTCAAAAGGGCGAATGGTAAACGGCAAGTCTGTGAAAGTCAGTAAAATTTATTCTTATTCAGGGTTAGAGAAATACAACATCATCTTTATCCCGAGCAATCAGAGCTATAAGTTTGAGAGAATAAAGCGATTGGTAGCAGGAAAACCTGTGTTGATTGTAACAGAAAACTCAGCTCTTGCTTCAAAAGGAGCTGGAATCAGTTTCTACACAGAGAACTCAAAGCTTAAATTCAGGCTTAATAAATCAGCATTCTCCAAAGGGAAAATGACTGTAAGCCCTCGTTTATTGGCAGTTGCCAAAGTGCTGTAGAAAATAAATTTTTATCTAAAAAGAGCTTATCAGAATTGTTCCGATAGGCTCTTTTTGTTTGGATTTCATGAATCAGCTGAACTTTGGTAGTTCTTGATGTCAGAAAACTAACATTCTTGTTACCAAGACTTGCTAAGTCTCTCTAACTGAAAGTCGTCAAAACTGCCTATTCTCAGAAGTCTAAATTACCCAGACTTAGCAAGTCTCAATGTATCAACAGCCAAACCAAATAATACTACCGAAATTTCAACAACCACACGAGACAAAAACCTTAATTCCATTCTCTCCAAATCGTTCAATAGTCATGTAACAACCTGGGCCTTCATTTCTGACACAAAGCTCTTGTAGATTTGGATTATAAATTTTTTGGGCTTCCTCCGTACTTTTAAAGAAAATCGGAACAGCAAAGTTGTACGCTTCATGGAATGTTCTGTTTTCTAGGTAAACTTCATGCTCTCCACTAGTTTCATTGCAGTTTTTCTCTCTTAGGAACGGGGAATAAATAAATGCGTGTTTTGTCGCAGTTTATTTTTGAGGCTAGTTTAGGCAAAAAAGTTTGGCATAGCACCGCTACGGCACACTTTTTTAACGAAGAATAGCCAAAAAATAAACAAGAGAAAGCAGCATTTTATTTAATTTCTGTTCCTTACTGTGATTCTCTTTTCAAACTTTTGCTCATAACCACAAACTGGTTGGTTTGGAATTTCAGATTGATAATATTTCAGATTGTACTTTTCAGAAATAGGAGTGAGAATGTCTGAGAAAAATTCTGTAGAATATTGCTCACTTCCGCAAACAGGTAAATCGGATAGATAGCCATCAAACACAAAGCCTGTGTCTTGCTCAAAAACAACTTTCTTCCAATAGCCTTGGATTGTGAAACTTTCAAACTCTTCAAGTGCCATCAACTCGCCAAACTGTTTGTCATTTTCCAAGACTGTAAGTTGAGCTCCGTAGGGAATGGATTTGATTTTTTCGCTTGAAGTATTTGGTGCTTCCCGCATGGAAAGTCCACTTGGCGCAAATACATTGAAGGTTTTGGATTGCCCAAAAGAAGCTGTACTGAATAGGAGCGTTGAGAGAATTAATAGATAGAGTTTCATGTTATTTTGGTCAATGTTTTAGAGTAAATGCAGAATGGGTTCTGATTCCATAAAAGAATAAATATTCATAATTCAATTACTTTTCGCTCTTAAAACAACTCTCCATTTTATGCAAACGGTTTCTAAAATCAGCTAAAATTTGTATCTTTGCACTATGGTTGAGCCAATAACTCACTTCAACCGTTTGAAGGCAATTAGCAGAATTCCTTCAAAATTATTTGACAGTTGGATTCACGCTTAGACAGAAAATAATTACCGAATCCAACCCGAAAAACAGCTGATGCCGGCAAATCATACCAGAGATTGCGGCTCAAATTTTCTGACTCTTGATGAGACCTTACCATTAAACTACTCATATATGCAAGTACTAGAACCAAAAACCTCGGCAACCGCCATTTCCAAAGAGGAAATTCTCAGAGACTATTATATCGGCTACGAGAGTCGGCAAGCCAGCCTCATGGGCAGGAAGGAAGTTTTTATGGGGAAAGCAAAATTTGGGATTTTTGGAGACGGAAAAGAATTGCCCCAATTGGCAATGGCGAAAGCTTTCCAAAAAGGCGATTTCCGTTCGGGCTACTACCGAGACCAAACTTTCATGATGGCTTTAGGCGAGCTGAATGTACAGCAATTTTTCGCCCAGCTCTACGCACACACCGACACGGAAGCGGAACCTGCTTCTTCAGGCAGACAAATGAATGGGCATTTTGCCACACAAAGTATCAATCCTGATGGGTCATGGAAAAACCTGAAAGAGCAATATAATTCCTCCGCAGATATTTCTCCCACCGCAGGGCAAATGCCTCGTTTGGTCGGATTGGCTTACGCTTCCAAACTCTACAGGCAAAATAAAAACCTACATCATTTAACCCAGTTTTCAGATAATGGTAATGAGGTGGCTTTCGGAACAATCGGAAATGCTTCTTGCGCAGAAGGCCCATTTTTTGAGGCAATGAATGCGGCTGGAGTTCTCCAAATTCCGATGTTGATGTCAGTTTGGGATGATGGATATGGAATTTCCGTGCCGAATGATGTGCAAATTACCAAGAGCAATATCTCGGAAATCCTCAAAGGCTTCCAGCGAGATGAAGACAATAAAGGCTTCGAAATATTTGTAGTAAATGGTTGGGATTACCCCGCACTTTGCGAAACCTACGCCAAAGCCGCCAAGGTTTGTAGAGAAGAACATGTTCCTTGTTTAGTGCATGTGGTGGAAATCACGCAACCACAAGGTCACTCTACATCTGGCTCGCACGAACGCTATAAATCTGCCGAACGATTGGAATGGGAAGCTCAACACGATTGTTTACTAAAAATGCGTGAATGGCTAATTACTGATGAAATTGCCACCGAAGAGGAACTTGTGAGTTTGGAGAAAGAGGCTACAAAAAGTGTAAAAGACCAGAAAAATGCTTCTTGGAAAGCTTTTGTCGCTTCCATGAAAGATGACCACGATACGGCTGTGAGTTTGCTGGGCAAAGTGGTTAATCAAACTAATAAAGGGCCTGAAATCGCCAAAATACAGACAGAACTTGCAAAAACACTCAACCCAGAGAGATTAGATGCTGTTAGAGCAGTAAAGAAAGCAATTCGTTTGTTGAGATTGGAAGAAAAATCGCTCCGAATTCCGATGCAGAATTGGTTGAAGAGAGTGCAAAGAGAAAATGCAGATAGATATAATTCTTGGCTGCTCAATGAGGCAGAAGATAGTGCGCTGAATGTGCCAGAACTCGCTCCAACCTACAATGAAGACAGCCCAACTTTAGACGGGAGGGAAATTGTGCAAGCTTGTTTTGACGCGGCTTTGGCGAAATACCCAGAAGTTTTTGCCATTGGCGAAGATGTAGGAAGAATTGGAGATGTGAATCAAGGTTTCGCTGGATTGCAAGATAAATATGGCGAGTTGCGAGTAACTGATACAGGAATTCGTGAAGCTACTATTATGGGGCAGGGAATTGGTGCGGCACTTCGTGGTTTGCGACCGATTACCGAAATCCAATACTTAGATTATTTTCTCTACGGAATCCAAACTCTATCAGATGATTTGGCATGTTTGAGCTACCGAACCAAAGGCAAGCAGAAAGCCCCAATGATTATCCGAACTCGTGGACACAGGTTGGAAGGTGTCTGGCATTCAGGTTCGCCAATGGGAATGATTATCAATGCTTTACGAGGTGTGCATGTGCTCACTCCAAGAAACATGACTCAGGCAGCTGGTTTCTATAACACAGTCCTCCAGTCTGGCGACCCTGCCGTGGTGGTGGAATGCTTGAATGGCTACCGATTGAAAGAGCGCTTGCCAAGCAATATTGGTGAATTTACCGTGCCATTGGGAATGCCTGAAACGATTCGGGAAGGAAATGATATTACGATTGTTACTTATGGTGCCATGTGCCGAATTATTGTTTCTGCCGCTGAACAGTTAGAAAAGGTTGGAATTTCTTGTGAGGTAATTGATGTGCAATCTCTCCTACCTTTCGATTTGGAACATAAAATTGTTGAATCAATCAAAAAGACAAACCGAGTGCTTTTTGCCGATGAAGATATGCCTGGCGCAACTACTGCCTACATGATGCAGAAAGTGGTGGAAGAGCAGAATGCCTATGATTATTTGGATTCCAAACCGCAATGTTTGGCATCACAACCACACAGACCTGCTTATGCTTCGGATGGAGATTATTTCTCGAAACCGAATGAGGAAGATATTTTCGACAAAGTTTATGCAATGATGTCGGAGGCAAATCCACAGAAATACCCGAATTTATACAACTAGAATAGGACTTCGCAGGGTTTAAAAATAATGCGTTTGACACGCATTAAAGAGTGCTTCTTGTTGGCGTGTCTCACGCCAACCTCTCAAAGTACAGAAATACCGTTGATTTGCGTAACTTCTATAGAATTATAAAGAACCATTTTTCATAGATAACAAAATCTCTCCAATTGCATTTCATGTGGTTGGAGATTTTGTTTTGGTTTCTTGTGGGAAGAAAGCAAGTTGTTTATTTTGTTGGAAAATTTGATTAAATTTATACATCAAATAAAATAGAAACCATGACACTAAAACTTCATATAAAAAGTGTTCAATTCACAGATGATGAACTTCTACAACTTTGCAAAGACAACGAAGAACTCAGAATTGAACGAAACGAAAAGCAACAAATTGTAATTATGGCTCCAACAGGATTTAATACAGGTCGTCAAAATATCAAAATTGGAGCGAAACTGGACAATTGGAACGAGGATAGTAAACTTGGAGTAGTCGCTGATTCATCGACAGGTTATAAGTTGCCTGATGGCTCGGTTCGTTCGCCAGATGCCTCTTGGGTTTCCTTGCAAACTTGGAAAACGATAGCAGAAGATGACAAAGATAAATTTCTTCCTACATGCCCAGAGTTTGTGGTAGAAATACTATCTAAGTCTGACTCCTTGGAAGAATTAAAAAAGAAAATGCAGTCAACTTGGATTGCCAATGGCACAAAACTAGCTTGGCTGATTGACTCGAAATCCAAACGAACCTTTATTTACCGAGCCAACGGAAGCATTGAAATTATGGAAGGATTTGACAAAAAGCTTTCGGGGGAGGATATTTTGGAAGGTTTTGAGTTTGATTTGAGCTGGTTGAAAGATATTTAATTTTATTGCAAAGTCGCTCTAGAAGAGCGACCTACAAATCCAAAGGTTTATCAAGACGTGATTCCTGTCGGAAAGAAGTGATGCTATTTGTGTTAAAAAGTAGAAGCGTGGACTCTTATACTAGCATTCAGGTACTACCTCTTTACGATTACCAAAAAACTTGACGTATCTTTGCAGTAGAAATGAATTACAATAAAATACAGGATGATGGTAAATAAGAATGAAGTTCCCGAAGAGGCTGGAAATGTGAATTGGGGCAAAATGGTCAACAACACCTCCAACTCTACAAAGCGAGTTAAGAAAACAATAGACTTGGAAGGAGAAGTAAAAGAGGAAAAGGAGAAATTGACAAAAAAAGAAAAAACATTTCCCTACCCAGACGATTTCTTGGCAGACGTAAATGTGATGCTCAAGAAAAGTGGGATGAACAACATGAAATCTTCTGATTTGGACGAAGAAGAATAGTTTTGGAAAGTGCGAGCATTTAGCTTGCACTTTTTTTTGTTTAACAACTACAACGGCTTCTTGCCTTTACACCATTTTTCCCAAATAGCTCTATTACTAAAGAGCAACCTGCGATTCCGCCTGTTGGGTAAATATGAATTTCTTGACGCAAATTATCATAACGAATTGTGCCATATTCTTTTTTGAACGAATCATATTGCAAAACTGCTTTCAA
>JBLIFI010000312.1:0-6057 GCA_047633715.1 Flammeovirgaceae bacterium | reverse complement strand
AAGCTTACAAGCAAAATAAGGCTTATTTGAAAACCATAAATTACTTGAAATTGGCGGGGCACACCAAAGCGGAACATTCTTGTAGATTCAATTCCCAATTCTCCAAAACTTTACTCTCTTCTCATCAACCAACGATGTTGCGAAATCCAACCTAAACCTTTTCCTTTTCCGAAATTCACTCCCTCTTCGGCAATGATTTATACCGAATCACCAACACAATGGCAATCACGAAAATGAATGCGCCAATTTTCAGATAAGTGGGAATAGCGAAAACTGTCAATTCCCCTTTTACAACTTTCTTTTCAGGCTTACTTTTCTCTTCTGGAAACAGGAACAACTCTTCTTGGTAAACAGAATTCAGGAAATTCCTGACAGAATCATCAATCTCCACACCTTCATGAATATTCGATAACCTGTTCGGATTCTCCAATTGAACTCTCAGCCAATAAGCCTCATCAATTTCCTTTTCCTTCTGTTTATAAGAATACATGTGAACAGGTTTCTGCTTTGGCGTTTCATAATATTTTACCGCAAAAGCAGAGTCAGGGTTTGAGCTTGTGGCAATCCAATTCAATTCGTCTTCCCTCAACTGCTCATACCATTTATTTGCCGATTGGATTTCAAGTTTGAGAATTGATTCTATTCCTCGTACTCCGATGAGCGGGTCGCCAGTTGGTAAATTACTTGGCCTTTTTCTCAAACTATCTCGATTATGTCTTCTTCTTCCAAATTCCATAAACTGGATTTCCTGAACCAAACTTGCCTTTTTCCGATAAGCTTTCTTGGCTTCTGCATCTTTCACAATCAAGCTTGCTTTCATGTAAGCTCGTGAAGCCAAATGCCCTGCACCTTTGTATTGCCCATTTTTGGCTTTGGAAAGTAAATCTCCCAAGGCTTCTAGCAAAATTGGAGAGTTGTAATTACCAAACTGCATCATTCCCGCCACGCCTTTTATTGCTTTCGCTATTTTATTTTGGCGAGATAAAGATTTTGTTTCTGGTTTAGAGAATTGGTTGCTGGCAAGGTAATGATAGAAATTTTGCTTTCCAGTTCCCAAAGGCAAACTGAATTTTCCTAAACTGTCGGATTCAGATAGAATGTATTCTACCAAATGTTGCTGATAAACTTCCCTTCCAAAATGGGCTTCTGGATTGATTTCAATGGCTTTTTTGATGTATTTCACACCTTCTTCCAAATTTCCATTGTGAATATAAGCCGTTCCCAAATTGGCATGAGTTTCATACATATTGGGTTTTAGTGCATCTTTTCGGAGGAAAATGGCAATGGCTTTTTCATGTTCTCCCAACTTATCGTAAGCCCAACCCAAATCATCGTAGAGCGAAAGGCTATCGGGAAATTGTTTCAGGAGTTCCATTCTATTCTCCACTCGCCAAACATAAAACGCTGGGGAATGCCGAATGAATTTTCCTGTAATCAGTTCATGAATAGTTGGGAAAGCCTGTTTCTCCATCTTGATTGTGTCCCAATCCCAACCGCAGGGGAAAGCAAGATTGAATACAAAAAACAGAATAATGGTTATTGAGAATCGGATGGATTTCATGGCTTTTGGAGTTGGTTTTCAAATTCATTCTTATAAATAGCATTTAGTACATTTTTGACAGAATCGCTGATGTTCACACCTTCATGAATATTCGATAACCTGTTCGGATTCTCCAATTGAACTCTCAGCCAATAAGCCTCATCAATTTCTTTTTCCTTCTGTTTATAAGAATACATGTGAACAGGATTCTGCTTTGGCATTTCGTAATATTTCACAGCAAAAGCAGAATCTGGATTTGAGCTTGTGGCAATCCAATTCAACTCATTTTCCCTCAATTCCTCATACCATTTATTTGCTGATTGGATTTCTAGTTTGAGAATGGACTCTATTCCTCTGATTCCTATGAGTGGGTTGCCAGTTGGCGAAGAATAAGTCCTATTTCTAGAGCTATTGCCTGACCTTCTCCAGTTCCTTTCCGCTTCTCCCTCAAATTTGATTTCCTGAATCAAGTTCGCTTTTTTTTGATAAACTTTCTTAGCCTCCTCATCTTTTACCATCAAACTCGCTTTCATGTAAGCTCGTGAAGCCAAATGCCCTGCACCTTTATATTGCCCATTTTTGGCTTTGGAAAGTAAATCTCCCAAGGCTTCTAGCAAAATTGGAGAGTTGTAATTACCAAACTGCATCATTCCCGCCACGCCTTTTATTGCTTTCGCTATTTTATTTTGGCGAGATAAAGATTTTGTTTCTGGTTTAGAGAATTGGTTGCTGGCAAGGTAATGATAGAAATTTTGCTTTCCAGTTCCCAAAGGCAAACTGAATTTTCCTAAACTGTCGGATTCAGATAGAATGTATTCTACCAAATGTTGCTGATAAACTTCCCTTCCAAAATGGGCTTCTGGATTGATTTCAATGGCTTTTTTGATGTATTTCACACCTTCTTCCAAATTTCCATTGTGAATATAAGCCGTTCCCAAATTGGCATGAGTTTCATACATATTGGGTTTTAGTGCATCTTTTCGGAGGAAAATGGCAATGGCTTTTTCATGTTCTCCCAACTTATCGTAAGCCCAACCCAAATCATCGTAGAGCGAAAGGCTATCGGGAAATTGTTTCAGGAGTTCCATTCTATTCTCCACTCGCCAAACATAAAACGCTGGGGAATGCCGAATGAATTTTCCTGTAATCAGTTCATGAATAGTTGGGAAAGCCTGTTTCTCCATCTTGATTGTGTCCCAATCCCAACCGCAGGGAAAAGCAAGATTGAATACAAAAAACAGAATAATGGTTATTGAGAATCGGATGGATTTCATGGCTTTTGGAGTTGGTTTTCTCCTTTATAATACAATAATTCTGTTTGGGTACAAAATTATCAATAGAGATGATGAGCGAAATTTGGTAGTTGTAAGCAGGTAATGCTCAAACACTAATAAATCATAGCGCAAGCGTCCGCTGGGCGGCACTCCGCTTGTGCCGAATTATCCATAAAGTAGCTACCTCTTTTACACTACCAGCAATCTTACTATGAAGCCGAAAAGAATGAGCAAGTTGTGTTTTGAGAGCTGGGATTTATCCTTTTTGGGATTTGGAATGCGAAGCTTGGGAATCGTAACAAATATAAGAAATGACGAGTAGTTTTCGAGTTGAATTACACGGGTTTGTTCAAATCTTCAGGGTTTTGGGAAGTGCCATAAATTGCATGAACATAAATTTCACTCTCTTTCTCATTTACTGAGTAGAAAATTCGGTAAGGGAAATTTTGAATGAGACTTACTCTTACTTCATCTTTCAATACTTGATAAGAAAATGGATTTTGAAGGATTTTATTTGCCTGAGACTTAAATTCAGAAATGAACCTTCTTCCCAAGTCTCCTTCTTTTTGTTTATACCAAAACGCAATACTTTTCAAGTTCTGTTTTCCATTCGGAGAGAGAATTATCTTATACTTCATAAGTTCAACTCTTTTTCGACTTCTGAAATTGCCAAGCCAATCTCAGTTCCTAGTTGGCTGTTCTTGTCCATAAGCTTTTTGGACTCCATGATTTTTTCCCATTGCCATGTAGGTATTGGGCTGTTTTCCAACTCTGAAATGAGTTCATTCCACTCATCTATCGGAACAATTACTCCAGTAGTTTTCCCATCTTGGTCAGAAATATATTGAATTGACATATTTTTGAGTTTTTTTTGATACTACACAAATATAACAAAATCAGCTTTGAAATAATGCTTCTCAAATCAACAAATCCCCCACAACTCTTCCCGCACTAATTTCCAACTTCCTGTCTGCCATGTCGGCAAACTCATTATTGTGAGTGACGATTACGAAAGTCTGTTGCAATTCATCGGCATTTTTGGAGTCGAGGTTTGGGAATGTGCGGAAGGGAAATGCGACCGAGCTGGAGATTGTTTAGACGAACGAATATAAATGATTGTACTCAAAATCCATATTCAATTGCTAACTCCTAACTCTTAAAACTTGACATTTTTTTTATTGTCAAGTTTTGGATTTGATAAAATCGTTTCTATATTTGCATGACAATAAAATTATTGTCAACTAAAAAATCACTAATTATGAAACCATCTATTGGAGTTCCGAGCAGAGGCGATAAATTTTATAGGCGTGATAAATTGATTCAGAAAATATATAGAAGACTAGACACAGGAGGGCATTTATTTATGTCTGCACCCAGAAGAGTGGGAAAAACTTCTATCATGCACCATTTGGAGGAAAATCCAAGAGAAGATTATGAATTTATCTATCTGATTGTCGAATCTGTAGATAATTCCGAAGATTATTTCAGAGTGTTGTTGAAGGAGCTTTTGCAGAGTAATGCAATTGGCAAGTTGGCTAAGTCAATTGATAAGGTTAATAGTTTGATTGATGGAATCAGTAGCAGAATAGGAAGTATTGGGATTATGGGGAACAAAATTGAATTGAATTCTCCAAAGGCAAATTACCAAGCAGAATTTGAAGGGTTTTTACAACAAATTGAAACAAAAGAAAAAACAATTGTGCTGATGGTGGATGAATTTCCGCAAGCGGTAGAAAATATCAAGCAAGAAAAAGGAAAGGAGGAAGCTAAACGATTTTTGCAAACTAATCGCTCAATTCGCCAATCTTTTACCAACAATATTCGGTTCATTTACACAGGCTCAATTGGTTTGCCCAATGTGGTCAAAGGCATCACTTCACTTTCAGTAATCAATGATTTGAACACCGTTGAAATTCCTCCACTTAATACAGAAGATGCCAAGGAATTGATGAGCTTATTATTGGAAGAGGCAAAAGTAGAAACCAATCCGAAAATCCTCGATTTGCTGATTGCCAAAATTGAATGGCTCATTCCTTTCCATTTACAGCTTTTTGCACAAGAGCTGATTGACGTTTGTGAAGATTCGGAGCAATATACTATTTCCGAAAAAGAAGCTGACAAAGCTTTTGAGCAAATTTTACATAGAAGAAATAATCAATATTTTGAGCCTTATCGGGACAGATTGGAGAAAAGTCTTGAATCTAATCAGTATCAATTTGCGGTTGATTTACTCAATACTATCTCCAAAGAAGGGAATTTTTTGATTGAGGATATTGAAGGATTGGCGAAGAAGCATCAATTGGAAAACTATAAATCGGTATTGGAAGCTTTGGAGTTTGATGGATATATCAATAGTACAAAAGCCTCTATGTATTTTCATTTCACTTCCTTAGTTCTCAAAATGTGGTGGAAGAAAAATGTAGCTAACTTTTAATTGAAATCTGCAAAATTATGAATCCCCAAAACACCACCGTAGCCAATATTTACAATCCTAGCCAATTGAGCGAGGAGGAATTGATAGAACGCTTCATTGTACGAAAGAAAATATTCAGTAAGCTGTTCAAGTTCATTTCGGAAGCAGATATGAAATATCCTGAAACCCATTTCTTAATTGAAGGGCAACGGGGAATGGGCAAAACCACTTTGCTGTTGAGGCTTTATTATGCCGTGAAAAATGAACCCGAACTCAATACTTGGCTCGTGCCTGTGATTTTTAGCGAGGAGCTGTATGGAGTGAGAACGCTGACCGATTTTTGGGAAACCGTAGCGGAAGGTTTAGAAGAGGAAGAGGCTGGATTTTTTGGATTGTCAGATAAGATAGAGCAACTCCGAGACCAATGCGATTCGGAAGATGATTGCGAACGATTTGTTTTCGATTTATTGGATAAGCAATTGGAGCAAGGAGGCAAAAAAGTGATTCTGTTTGTAGATAATTTTGTGGATTTGATTAAAAATATGCCCAAAAAGCAAATTCAACGCTTTCGGGAAGTGTTGCAGACGAGTCCGAACTTTCGGGTTTTTGTAGCTTCTTCGGTTATTCTGCAAAGTATTATGGAATACAAAGAACCTTTCTACGAGTTTTTTAAGGTAGAAAGGCTAGAAGGATTGGATAAGCAGGAAACAGAAAACTTATTGCTTGCGCTCGGAAAGCATTACAAACAGGAAAAAATTGAGCAAATTATCAGAGAGCAACCTGGGCGAGTGGAGACTTTGCGTAGGCTGACGGGAGGAATCACTCGAACC
>JBLIFI010000311.1:0-6078 GCA_047633715.1 Flammeovirgaceae bacterium | reverse complement strand
CCAAAGGCGAGAAAAGATTGGCTTTGGTGATAGGAAACGCTAGCTATTCAAATGCAGGAACGCTTAAAAATCCAGTAAACGATGCTCGTTCCATGAAAACAGCTTTAGAGAAGTTGGGTTTTACGGTAATGAAATACGAAAATTGTTCTCAAACCACTATGAAAAGGGCAATTGACGATTTCGGAAGGCAGTTGGTAGGTTATGATGTTGGATTGTTCTTTTACGCAGGTCATGGCTTGCAGGTAGATGGAAGCAATTATTTAGTTCCAACCGATGCCAAAATCCAGAATGAAGATGAGGTGGAATATGATTGTGTGCGAGCAGACAGAATTATGGCAAAAATGGAAGGTGCGGAAACCAAAACGAACTTAGTAGTTTTGGATGCTTGCCGAAATAATCCGTTCGAGAGAAGTTGGAATAGGAGTGGAGGCGGAAAAGGATTGGCATTTATGAATGCTCCAGTTGGTTCGTTAATTGCCTACGCCACTTCCCCAGGAAATACCGCTTCGGACGGTTCTGGCTCAAATGGACTTTATACGGAATCTTTGCTCTCGGAATTGGACAAACCCAATGTGAATATTATGGAGATGTTTCAAAAAGTAAGAGGCAAAGTAATTGAGAAATCTGGCGGCAAGCAAGTTCCTTGGGAATCCACTTCACTCCGTGGGAATTTTTACTTTATGAAAGAATAATATTGTAATTTTATTGCATCGATTTTTTACTAAAATTCGTCCTTTATTATATCGGTTTTTGTGTGAAACCCGTTTAGCCATTTATAATCATTAATTGCAAAAGCCATGAAAAAAATAAAACTATTACTTGCATTTGCTATGATATTTGGGGTCAGCTCCCTCTTTGCGCAAACCAATTATTCAGATTACTCCTATTCTCAAAGAGACAACCTTTTTTATGATAGTTTCAACGATAACTATAATAATTGGAGTACATCGAATGGCTATATGGAAGGTGGCGTGTACAAATGGACAGCACCTGAAACAGGATTGGCTTCTGCCATTAAACTACTTCACGTAGATACGAGTAAAGATTTTGAAATTGAGGGGAAGTTCAAATACATTTCTAGCCCGAAAGATGATATGTTACAATCGTTGGTATGGGGTTGTGATCAGACTAATAGAATGAATTATTTCGGCTTTACACCTGATGGGAGTTTTAGGGTAAGTAAATATGAAAACAACGATTATACAGCCTATAAAGATTGGGACAAATCTACCGCAATTAGCAAATATGGATGGAACAAAATGACGATTCGTAAAGTGGGAAGTACCATGTATTTCTTCATCAATGAAACCAAGATACACTCTATGCCATTCAAGCCTTTTTTTGGAGATCACATGGGTTTTCAGGCAGCAACAGGGGCAACTTTACATATCGACTACATTCGGGTTTCCTATCTTACGAAAAACCCTTCAAGCTACGATTATGTGAGCTATTCTGATAGAACAAATGCTTTTTATGATAGCTTTAATGACAATGGTAACAGCTGGTCAACAGGTACTTCTGGATTGTCAACTGGTTATATGGTAGATGGAAATTACCATTGGCAAGTGCTTTCTGATGAAACAGGCTACGTTGCGCATCACGAAACTGATATAGACGATAGCCGAGATTGGGAAATAGAAACGAAAATCAAATATCATAGTGGCGAAACAAGTAATACAATCATGTTTTCTTGGGGTAAGGGAGAGCAAAATGCGTATAGTATTGCCTATAACCCTGATGGCAAGTATTGGATTGGACAATACGAAGACGGAGGCTACACAGCCTACAAAGACTGGACTTTCACAACGGCAATCAAAAAATACAATTACAATAAGTTTACAATCAGAAAAATAGGTTCTACCTGCTACTATTTCATAAATGAGCAATTGATGCATTCTGCGCCATTCCACGCTTTTTATGGAAATAAATATGGCTTTTTTGCCTCAAAAGGAAATAATGCAATTCGTGCAGATTATTTGAGAATTTCTTATTTAGACAAGAAAACAGAATTTGACAAAGAAGTAATTGCTTACAATACTCCACCAACCATTACAATCACAGAACCATCGAATGTGGCAAGCCGTGGGTTCGATGTGGTGGAAGCAAAATCTATCAGAGTAGCAGGAAAGGCAGTTGATTCTGACGGGATTTACAAAGTAGCGGTCAATGGAGTAAGCGCCACGGTAGATGCTGACGGAGGATTTTATGCGTATGTAGTTTTATCGACTGGCAACAACAATATTAGTGTAGTTGCTACTGATAACAAGATGAAAAAGGCAACCAATAATTTTAAGTTGGATTATAAGGAAAAAGAAGTTGTGAATCCAGTTGCCAAAGGAGAGAAAAGGTTGGCTTTGGTAATAGGAAATGGCACTTATTCAAATGCAGGAACGCTCAAAAACCCAACAAATGATGCTCGCTCCATGAAAATTGCTTTGGAGAAACTCGGTTTCAAAGTGCTGAAATACGAAAACTGTTCCCAAACCACCATGAAAAAAGCCATTGACGATTTCGGAAGGCAATTGGTCGGTTATGATGTTGGCTTGTTCTTCTACGCAGGTCATGGCTTACAGGTAGATGGAAGCAATTATTTAGTACCAACCGATGCTGTAATTCAGAATGAAGATGAAGTGGAATATGATTGCGTGCGAGCGGACAGAATTATGGCGAAAATGGAAGGTGCGGAAACCAAAACCAACTTGGTGGTTTTGGATGCTTGCCGAAACAATCCTTTCGAAAGAAGCTGGAATAGGAGTGGAGGCGGAAAAGGATTGGCATTTATGAATGCTCCAGTTGGCTCACTAATTGCCTACGCCACTTCCCCAGGAAATACCGCTTCGGACGGTTCTGGCTCAAATGGACTTTATACGGAATCTTTGCTATCGGAATTGGACAAACCCAATGTGAATATTATGGAGATGTTTCAAAAAGTAAGAGGCAAAGTAATTGAGAAATCTGGTGGGAGTCAGGTGCCATGGGAATCGACTTCACTTCGTGGAAATTTCTACTTTATGAAAAAATAGACGGTTTGATAAGGCTTTTGACAACAACCTTTTTGGCGTGAATACACGCCAAAAAGGTTGTTTTTGTTACATGTCGCACAAAGTTTTTTCGTATTTACAATGTCTTTAGTTTAGAAAATGGTAAAATGACCATTTTCCCTTAATCAAATTAGCCAATTTTTCAACTCTCCTCTATCAATGGAAGCCATACCTTGAAGGTTGTTCCCACTCCTAATTCTGTGTCAAATTCAATTCTTCCCTTATGCTTATCTATAATTTTCTTTACAATATCCAGCCCTAAGCCTGTGCCTTCTCCTGCACTTTTTGTGGTAAAGAAAGCATCAAATATTTTATCTCTTGCTTCTACTGGTATTCCTGCTCCTGTATCAGAAATGGAAACTAAAGCATGGTTATCCTCCAGCTTTGTGTCAATAGACAATTTTCCTTTGTATTCCATTGCCTGTAAACCATTGTGAATTAGGTTGGTCCAAACTTGACTCAATTCATCTGCATAGGCTAAAATTGGGAAGTCAATTTGGTAATCTTTACATACTTCCACGCCCACTTTCATGTTGCCCGTGTAAGGCGTGAGAACTGTTTCTAAGCTTTCGGTCAAATGGGTTTCCTCTTTTTCAGAATCAGTTTTGAAATGTGCATAGGTTTTGAGTGCGAAAACGATTTTCGATACTTTTTCCGAAGCAATACCAATATTGGAAACTCCAGAAAATATGCTTGAGATTTTACTCAAATCCTCTATGAGACTGTATTCTTCTTGAAGTAATGGAAGGACTTTTTCTATAGAATCTTCCAGCTTCATCGTGGTAATGAAATCAGCTTTCCTTCTTGTTCCATCAACTCCTAATTGTTTCAATTTCTCTTCCACTTCTTTCCTTATTCTACGTTTTTCCTTAGATGGAATAAAGTCTTTCGGTTTGGATATTTTCGCAAATAATTCATAGAATAACTTCAGTTCTTCTGGATTCATTCTAATTGTTTTTGCAAAAAGACTTTGCATAGTGGGTTCCAGGTTTTGGGAAATAACTGAGGCAGATGAATTAATTGCTCCCAAAGGCGAGCTGATTTCATGCGCCACACCTGCTACTAAATTACCCAAAGCTGCCATTTTTTCTGATTCTATAATTTGGTCTTGAGCGGCTTTCAACTGCTTCAAAGTTTTTTCCAAATTGTTATTTGTAGCTTGTAATTCTTCCGGTTGTTATATGAGTTCCTCTTCAGAAGCTTGCAAAGCAATATTTTTCTCGTTTATCTCGTTATTTTTACTTCTAATCTCCAAATTCTGGTTTGCCAATATCTTATTTTTCCTTTTACCCCTCCACCAAAAAACGAGTAATAGAATTAAAATTAAGAAAGAAAGGAGTACTCCAATTCTCAAAGTCTGCTTCTCGGCATTCTCTATCTGGCTTTGCTTATTGAGCAATTCAATTTCCGAATCTTTTTGCTCAATACTACTCCTGAGTTGAATCAGCTCAAACTGCCTTTGGTTCTCTTCCAAAATAACCGAATATTTCATAGAATCATGAATTTTCCGATAACGGTATTCCATTCGGAAATCGCCTTTGGCAATATAGCAATTGGCAAGAATCAAGTTAGCCTCTTGCAACAAAGGCTTTGAGCCTATTTCAGTAGCTGCTAAAATAGCTCTTTCCAAAAATACGATTGCTTGGTTTATTTCCCCAAGCTTCTGATGGCAACTCGCTATGTGGATTGAGTTTCTGGCAACCCCTTTTGTGTTACCCAAATCTTTACTGATTGCTAAAGATTTATCTAAAGAGTCCAACGCTGATTTATAGGCTCCCATATCCATCAGAGATGCTCCCAGCCTGCCATAAGTTGTGCCTACCTGACTTTTATTGTTAATTTCTTTTCTTAATCTCAAACAAGTCTCAAAAGCATCAATCGATTTGGAAAAATCCTTTTGATTTTGGTAAATTTCTCCAAGTCTGATGTAAGCATAGGCAGCTCCTTCGCTAAATCCTTTTTGTTCAAAGATTTTAATTGCCTTATTCGTATGCTCCAAGACTTTAGAAATATCCCTTTTCAAATTTTGCACATCGCCAATGTTGTTTTGCGCATAGCCTTCTTCAATCCAGATATCGTGCTTTTGGGCAACTTTCAAAGCCGCATAGAAATTTTCCATTGCCTTTGTGTAGCTACCAATGTTTCTATAAATCACTCCCAAATAATTGTGTGATTTTGCCAAGCCTCTATAAAAAGACAATTCACGAGCCAAGTCTACTACTTCTTTCCCGTAAACCAATGCTTTTTCATAGTTTTGAGAACGGTTAATCCATGCGAGTTTGCCCAATACAAGCACACGAGAAGTGTCATCTTTATTCAGCATTGCCAAATCGGTAAGCAAGAGTTGTTCTCGAGATTTTTTTTGCGAAAAACCATCGAATACGATTAGCAGAAATGAAAAGGATAGTATCAGTATATATAGTTTCCTCATTTCGGAGAGATTTTACTTTTTTTGTCGAATCCTAATTTAAGAATTAGCTACTTCTTTTTCTAACTTGGAGTAATTGCGGGCGCATCTCATTTTGTCGCAATAAATTAAGATGCACTTTTTAAATGAAATAATGGAGCATTATGAATGCTAGATTTCTAATAAACCCAACGTCTGGTAGGGTTTTCAACCTCTGCTAGCGTATGTTTTTTTAGTGTGCGACATTTTGAGATGCGCCCGTAATTGCTTTGTCCTATTTTGCTGTTAAATTACTTGGAACTTTGCAGAATATTTTCCGTCTATCCTATTTTTGTTAGAGTCAACAACAAATTACTTATTTTTTAGTGTTAGAAATCTATTTAGCCAAAACTTAGTTTGAGCAAAAAACTACAATATATCATCGCTTTCTCGGCATTTGCAGTAATCGGTTTGGTTATTCTCCAAATCAATTGGGTAAACCATGCTGCAAAATTAAGAGAAGACCAGTTCGATCACAGAGTAAATATGGCTCTTTGTAGTGCAATAGACAAAATTTCGGAAGACAAGCAAGCGTGTTCTGTATTGGGTTTGGCAAGAGATGGCTCAAAAGATGAATTCAAAATTACAATC
>JBLIFI010000310.1:0-6088 GCA_047633715.1 Flammeovirgaceae bacterium | reverse complement strand
CTGATGGTAGGAAACATAAAAGTAGATATTTTGTCTAGTAACTTAAATATACAACCTTTTTTGTTTCCTTATTTTTTTTAGCATAAAATGACACTCATGTTGTAAAGTAAATGGTATTTAAATGAAAAGACCTACTGAGTATTCAAGACTTAGCAGGTCTTTTCATTTTTGTAATTATTCCTAAATCCAAAAAAACCTTCTTATAAATTCCCTATTGATTTATCTTAGGAACGGAAATTAAATAAGATGCTACTTTCTCTTGTTTCTTTTTGGGCTATTCTTCCAATTCCATTGCGGGTATAAAAGTGTGCCGTAGCGGTGCTATGCAAAACTTTTTTGCCTAAACTAGCCTCAAAAATAAACTGCGACAAAACACGCATTTATTTATTCCCCGTTCCTTAGACTTTCAAATTAAACCAAACATGAAAAAACTCTCAAAAATACTACTCGGATTACTCGTTTTTATTGGATTACTGGCTTTGGCTGGCTATTTCTATCTCCAAACCTTTGCGCCTAATTATGAAGGGAATTTGGATTTGGAGGGTTTGGAGCAGGAGGTGGAAGTGTATTTTGACGAATATGGGATTCCGCATATATATGGAGCGAATGAGCATGATACATATTATGCACTCGGCTATTTGCACGCACAGGAAAGGCTTTGGCAAATGGATTTGATGCGAAGAGCAGGAAATGGCAGGCTTTCGGAGATTTTGGGTTCGGCTACTTTAGATACGGACAAATTTTTCCGCACTTTGGGAATTAACCAAGTGGCAAAAAAGGAAGCCGAGAAACATTTCCGAACTGATATTCCCCAGACTTTCCAACCTGCGACAATGGCTTATTTGGATGGAGTGAATGCTTTTGTGGCAACAGGAAAGGGAACTGTTGAACACAAACTTCTCGGTGCGGAAATCGAGCCATTTACTATTGAAGATTGTTTTTCGGTAGGTGGCGTGTTGGCTTTGGGTTTTGCGAAGGGTTTTAAAACTGAGCCTGTTGTGGAGCGAATTAGAGCGAAATTGGGAATGGATTATCTGAATGCGCTTGCGTTGGAAACTCCTGAGGAATCTATAAGAATTGATACTTATTTACGTAAAAAGCCGACTGATTCTGTCTCCAACCAACTAGAAAAAATAAGTTTGGCGGTAAAAAATGCATTGGATAAATTACCTATTCCGCTTTGGATTGGGAGCAATAGCTGGGTGGTTGCACCTTCTCGCACTAAAAACGGAAAGGTCATTCTCGCCAACGATGCGCACATGGGTTATTCACAGCCCGCAGTTTGGTATGAGGCGCATTTGGAGTATCCAGGTTTCAGTTTATATGGCAGGCATGCGGGTGCAATTCCGTTTGCGCTGATTGGGCATAATCGCAACTCGGCTTGGGGTTTGACCATGTTTCTAAATGATGATACAGACTTTTTCCGAGAGAAATCCAACCCTGAAAATCCAAACCAAATTTGGGTGGATTCTGCTTGGGTGGAGTTGGAAATGCGCAAGGAAATCATCAAAGTGAAAGACAGTTCAGCCGTGGAAATTACGGTGAGGAGTTCCAAACACGGGCCAATTATTTCCGATTTGGCAACCCATTCGCTGAACGGAAGCGAGCAACCGATTGCCGTAGATTGGATTTATTTGCAGGAAGGAACTATGGGTTTTCAGATGTGGTATGATTTGGCGAAGGCGAAAAATATAGACGATGCGAGAAAGGCAGTTTCCATATTGGACAATCCAGGCTTGAATGTGATGTTTGGCGATTCGGAAGGGAATATTGCTTGGTGGGCTTCGGCAAAATTGTTTCGCAGACCTGAAAATGTGCAATCAAAAATGGTGTTGGATGGAGCGAATGGGAAGGATGATGCGAAAGAATGGCTTTCTTTTGACTACAATCCGAAATCGGAAAATCCACCTTCGGGCTTTGTGTATTCAGCCAACAATCAGCCCGATACTATGAACGGGTTTTATGCTTCAGGATATTTTCTTCCGCAAGACAGAGCCAAGAGAATTAAAGAGTTACTTAGCACCGATGAAGTTTGGGATGCCGAGAAAATCGCCAATATGCAGACCGATGATATTTCCATCCTCTCGCCAAAACTTGCTAAACTCATGCTTTCGGAAGTGCCAGAATCGGTTCTTAAAGCCAATGATATTTCCGCAAGAGCTTATGTTAATTTGAACAATTGGGAAGGCGAGCATCAATATCGTTCGGTTGCGCCCTTAGTGTATTATAAGTTTCAATACCTCACGCTCAAAAACATGATGGAAGATGAAATAGGAGAAAAACTATTTGTCGATTTCCTCGCCACTCACTTGATGAAAATATCTTGGGAAACGCTTATTCAAAATGATTCTACCCTTTGGTGGGATGATGTGAACACGGAGAAAGTGGAAACTCGTACCGAGATTCTGACTAAATCTTATCAGCAAACGATTGAACAATTATCAGCTGAATTTGGGACAGACATTAGTAATTGGAAATGGGAAAATGCGCACAAATTGAAACACAATCATGTTTTCAAATCAGTTGCCTTGCTAGATAAGTTTTTCAGCGTGGGAACTTTTAAAATGTTGGGTGGAAATCAGGTAATCAATAACACAGGACATCGACTTTACACAAACGAAAAAGGGGAATATGAAATCATTTTCGGGCCTTCTATGCGAACTGTCATTGATTTCTCAGATATTGAAAACTCTATGAGCGTAATTCCAACTGGGCAATCGGGTTTTCCACTCAGCAAGCATTACGATGACCAAGCAGAATTGTATAACTCACTCCAAAGAAGAAAGCAAATGATGAATCGGGAGGAGATTGTGAGGGTTGGGAGGAAGTTGGTTTTGAGGTAAAAGAGGAAAGAGATTTAACCTTTAATTTGGAGAAGAGTAGTTGAAACATGAGAAATACAAGCTACATTAATTATACTCTGAACTGCAAATTTGAACTTGAATAGGTATTGCCCAAACCTTACACGCTTTTGACAGCCATTAAATGTGAAACTTGCCTAACAACAATAAAAAAATGACAATGTTTTATTATTTTAACATGTGAATTTCAGTTTAATGAAAAGGGTTGAGGCAATGAAAAAGTCAATACTATTATTTGGATTATTACTTCTGGCGATTAGTTGCCTTTCCCAGTCTATCCAAATGGGAGTTGTTGACTTATCTGAAATTAATTTCTCAGAAAGAGAACCCATTTCATTGGATGGAGAGTGGTTTTTTTACCCAAATCAGTTTTTGTCAAATGAGGAACTAGCAGAAATTACCGATAAGGCTTTGTTGGTGTCGGTTCCCAGTGTGTGGGAAAATGTAGTTTGGGAAAATAATCCTCTCAAAGGACATGGCTATGGCACTTATTGGCTCAAAGTAAAACTGAACGACCAAGCCAAAGATTTAGCGATTCAAACAAGGGGTTTTTCCTCTGCCTATAAAGTATTTATTGATGATGATTTGATTGCTTCAGCAGGGAATTTAGGTGTGTCGGCAGAAGAGTCTGTTCCCGACATTAAGTTCCACATCATCCCCTTAAATACAAATAAAAAAGAGTTTGTGGTGCGAGTTCAAGTCTCCAATTTTGATTATCGGGTTGGCGGTTTGTGGGAGAGTGTGGTAATTGGCAATGAAGTCAAAATCAGAAACGAAAGATATCTTGATGCTCTTTTGTCTTTATTTGTGATTGGAATAGCAATTGCCTTTGCATTGTACCACCTAGGGCTTTATCTAATCAGGAGAAGTACTTATTCTGCCTTGTTTTTTTCAATCTTTTGCTTTGCGATTGCTGTTCGTTTCATCAGCACGGGAAACATGATTATTCTGGATGTTCTCCCTAATCTTTATTTTGAGTGGCGTATGCGTTTAGAAGCCATCAGCTTCTTTCTAATTGTAACTACTGGATTTCAATTTGCGGTTCGGCTGTTTCCTAAGGAATTCCCATTTCGCATATTCGATTTTATGATTTGGCTGAGTTGGGGATTAGTTCTATTCTGTTTGCTTACTCCAGCCAATTGGTATTCTTATACAATACCTCCTTTCCGAATTATGACAATTGTGGCAATAGTCATTCTTACTTACGGAATTGCTCTGGCAATTAGTAGAAAAAGAGAAGGTGCGGCCGTTTATATGATTGGTTACTTGTGTTTAATGTCAACAGGAATTGTTGAGTTGTTGCACACGACCAATACAATACAAACAATAGAATTGTTTCCCTTAGGTGTTGTCGTACTGATGACTTCCAAAGCTTATGTGCTTTCAAAAAAGTTTATGGATGCTTTTACTGAAACACAAAAAATGTCTGGAGAGCTTACAAATATCAACCAAAGCCTCGAGTCTAGAATAGCGGAAAGAACCCAAGAAATAAAAAAGAAAAATGATGATTTGCTGGAAATAAACAAAGCCTTTAAAGCCTCTGAAGAAAAGCTAATGCAAAATGCAGAGGAGTTGCTTATTACAAGTGAAAACATGATTTTGGCAAAGCAAGAAATTGAAGAAATGTTGCAGAAAGAGCAACAAAATATAAAGAAATTCAAATTGGCTCAAAGCAGTCTGATTCAAGCAGAAAAAATGTCTAGTCTTGGGCAAATGGTGGCGGGAGTTGCCCATGAAATAAACAATCCAATTAATTTCATTTCTGGAGGTACGCAAGGTCTTCGAGTAATTTTGCAAGATTTCAATGAAATATTTTCCTATTATCAAGAACTCCATACGGAAGAGAATGAAAGTCTTATTAAAGAAAAGTTGATTCAAATAGCTAAAATCCAAGCAGAATTAGGCTTTACTGAAACCCAAGAAGATGCTTCAGTATTGTTGGGAGATATAGAAGTTGGAGTGAAACGCACCACAGAAATTGTAAAGAGTTTACTAAATTTCTCTCGTTCAGGCAATGATAAGAAACAGTTGGCGAACTTACATGAGGGCATTGATTCTACATTGCTCTTACTCCGCAGTAAATTCAAATCTAGGGTAGAGATTGTTAAAGAATATGACGAGAATTTACCTCAAGTCCTGTGTTATCCCAATAAGCTGAATCAAGTATTTATGAACTTGATTGGCAATGCTTTAGATGCCATAGAAGGCAAAGGTAAGCTTGTTATCACCACCGAGACCCAAAAAAATAAAGTTTCAATAAGTATCTCCGATTCTGGAATGGGCATTCCAGAAGAAATTAGGAGTAAAATATTTGACCCATTTTTCACTACCAAAGAAGTAGGTAAAGGAACTGGATTAGGACTATCAATCTCCTACGCCATTATAGAAAGCCATAATGGGAGTTTGGAAGTGGAAAGCCAATTAGACGAGGGAACTACGTTTATTATTACTTTGCCAAATGAGAATTGAATTTTGGAGTTTTTTTTAGGCGGGTAGATATCTACCCGCCTTTTTTTAAAAAATAAAAATATCATTCCCCCAACTCAATCGCCTTAATCTCTTTCTCTTTTACACGCTTATTGAATCTCGGAATTTCTTCTTTCACAATTTTATGAAAATCAATCAATTACATGTCAATCTGCTTTGTCAAAATATACTTCATCTCAACAGCCTGTTTGGTTGGAGGGAAATCTCCCATGTTTGTGAGTGAGACAATGTGCGCTAATTTATTACTTGAACGTAAGGAATAAAATCTAACTCTATTGGTATTTTCGTGTTAGTAGTTGAAAATAATATTCTATATTTATGTCGAAATTGATAGACTTCGTGAAAATTTAAAAATGAACAAACTAACGGTAGAACTCTTTTTTGCCATAGCATGCTTACTAAGCTCCTCGGTAGCATGTTTTGGGCAGAGTAAATCCTTTCAGAACCTTTCGGTAAATGATGGGCTTTCACAAAACAATGTGGTAGCCATTCTTGAAGATGCAGAAGGCTTTATGTGGTTTGGTACTAAGAATGGGTTAAGCCGTTATGATGGGAATTCATTTTTGGTGTTTGACGCTTCTGAAGCCAATGAAAATACCCTGTCTTATTCTCGTATCAATGGTCTTGCTACAGACTATAAAGATAGAATTTGGATTGCTACTGAAAGTAAGGGCTTGAATTGGTATGATAAAAAAACAAGAAGTTTCCATGCACTCAACGAAGAGACTGATTCTGTATTC
>JBLIFI010000309.1:0-6116 GCA_047633715.1 Flammeovirgaceae bacterium | reverse complement strand
TGTTTAGCTTGCCCGCAATTACCTGAACAGTCGTCAATCTGTCTGATTCATCTTTATGATTAAGTACGGGAATATCCTCATGCCATAACATTTTGAAATGCGGTTCCACCATTTTTGAAGCCTTAGGTAGGTTCAGCCAAATCTGAAAAATCTCTAATGGATTCCCCTTGTCTTCGTTGATTAATGGAAACATTTCAGAATGTTGTATTCCCTTTCCTGCGGTCATCCATTGCACATCTCCAGCCATAAATCGCCCAGCAGCGCCCAAAGAATCAGAGTGGTCAACTACTCCTTCTTTATTGATGGTAATGGTTTCAAAACCTCTGTGCGGATGATATGGAAAGCCAGGCATATTCTTTCCATGATACATTCTCCAGTTGTCATTTGGGTTGAAATCTTGTCCCACATTTTTCCCTCTGAGTGCCTCAGGTTCAACTCCCATTGCAGCATTTCCTTTTGGGTACTCATCTCTGTGGTAAGCGCAAAACAGGAATGGGTCTTGTGTTTTCCATGGGAATCCAAGCGGTTCTATATTTTTTATTTTATTCATTGGTAGAGGTGTTTATTAGTTTGATTTCCAATCAGAATATCTTCAATCTAAATCCAAGATTGATTGTTAAAATTTTGCACATGCTTTATCAATAGTCAAAAGAGGTTTGGCTATTTTTTGCTTGTAAGTCTAAAAGCGAGTATATGACAAAAGGTGAAAATGAGTCCTCGGGAATGGACTGAAAGTCCTTCCCGATGGTCATAATCGTATTAAAATATACGAGCTATACCTAAAATCTAAAATACTAATTCAAAATTGAAGATTTAATTCTTGCTGTGCATTCATCTAGATGAAGAAATTGGAGTAATTGCAAACAAGTGATGCTCGCTCTCAGGTTCAAGTATGAACGCTTGAATCTTTTACCACAAATAGGATGACTTGTGTCACACTACGAAAATGAGTGCCAATTATCTCGAACGAGCCATTTTTCCTCTTAAAGTACTCAAGGCTTGTGGAGTGATGCCCAAATAAGTGGCTATCATGTGTTGGGGGACACGATTGGGTAATTCGGGATAGGTATCTAAAAAATAAATATAGCGGTCTAAAGCTAGAGAACCCATGAGCATGAGAACTCTACGTTGTAGTTTTCCTATTCTTCTATATAAAAGTTGAGCATTCTCCGCTACTGTTTTTTTTGGAAGGTCCGCTTTGAATAGACAATCTTTATCAAAAACAATGATTTCAGAATCTTCTAGGCAATCAATAAAAAGCTGGACAGGTTCATCGAATTCCAATGCCTCCAAATCGGCAACTATCCAGCCTTCTGGGGCAAACATGAAAATATGCTCTTTCCCTTTGCTGTCAATAATATAACTTCTCAAAAGCCCTTTTTTTACATAAAAGGTCGAAACCCTAGAATCTCCTGCACGTTGAAGTACATCTCCCTTTTTGAAGGCTACTACTTTAGATTTTGGATCGATAGTTAATATATCATCTAAGCTTTTCATTTGTTTTAATGTGGGGAAGAACACCTAAAATTTATGATTCAATCACTCTATCTCTTTTCTCTACCGCAGGGTTTCCTTGGTAAATTTTATACGCCTCTAAATCTCTGGTTGCCACAGAGTTAACCGACAAAATACTATGAGATTTCAAAGTTACATTTGGGCAAACCACCGACTTCGCCCCTACCCAACTTCCTTCTTCTAAGGTAATCTCTCCAGTCATTAAATCGAAGGCTTCCTTTTTGTAATCATGGCTTCCTGTGAGCAACATTGCCCCTTGGGAAATACAGGCATTATCGCCAATTTTAATGTCTGCCAAATTATCAATCCAGACATTTTCCCCAATCCAAACATGGTTTCCAATCTCCAACCTCCACGGATATTTAATATTCACATAAGGCTTAATTACCACTCCAACCCCAATTTTCGCTCCAAATAAGCGCAATAAGCTACACTTCAAACTGCTAATTGGGTTAAACGATTGGAAGAAAATAGCATTCACAAAAAACCACAGAATTCTTGTGATGGCATTTCCGCCTGGGCTATACCAATCATTATTGAATTTCGAGAGATTTACTTTTTGAGACAAGGGAAATAAATTAAGAATAGAGAATTATGAATTGAGAATGTAAAGTTAGAAGAAAAACAAGATAAAATCATTTTTAAACAAAGTTCCCCGACATCTCTAAGATATCGGGGAACTAATCAAATTCGTCAACAAATTACCGCATCATCAACTCGCTACTGCCAACTCCTCAGCCAAATCCTGTTCCACCTGCAAATTCTCAATAATGAATTGCTGACGGTCAGGCGTATTTTTGCCCATATAGTAAGAAAGCAATTGCTTGATAGAAGTCTCTTGGCTCAGAATAATTGGTTCGAGCTTGATGTCTTCACCAATGAAACCGCCAAATTCGTCTGGGGAAATCTCTCCCAAACCTTTGAATCGAGTTATTTCAGGTTTTCCACCTAATTCTCGAATTGCCAATTGCCTTTCTTCATCAGAATAGCAATAAATCGTTTTTTTCTTATTCCGAACACGGAAAAGAGGTGTTTCCAAAATATAAACGTGCCCTTGGCGAACCAAGTCTGGAAAAAACTGTAAAAAGAAAGTTAGCATCAGCAAGCGAATGTGCATTCCATCTACATCGGCATCGGTAGCGATAACTACTTTGTTGTAGCGCAGTTCATCTAAACCTTCTTCAATATTCAAAGCGTGCTGAAGCAAGTTGAATTCCTCATTTTGGTAAACCACTTTCTTTGTTAATGAGAAGCAGTTCAGAGGTTTTCCACGCAAACTGAAAACAGCCTGCGTCTCCACATTTCTCGATTTTGTGATACTTCCACTTGCAGAATCTCCCTCCGTAATGAAAAGCATCGTATCATATTTTTTATCTTCCGTTCCTTTTTTCGTATCTGTGAAGTGGATTCGGCAATCTCTCAATTTCTTATTGTGCAAATTGGCTTTTTTCGCTCTTTCCTTTGCCACTTTTTTGATTCCCGCCATGTCTTTGCGCTCTCGTTCCGACTGCTGAATTCGTTTCAAGAGAGCCGTAGCAACTTCCGAGTTTTTATGGAGGTAATCATCCAAAGCCTTTTTCAGGAAGTCATTCACGAAAGTACGGACTGTAACCGCATCGGGCGCAATGTTGGTAGAACCCAACTTGGTTTTGGTCTGCGACTCGAAAATCGGCTCCTGAATCCGAACACTAATGGCCGCCACAATTGACTGACGAATGTCCGAAGTATCGAAATTCTTGCCATAAAACTCCCGAACCGTTTTCACAACCGCTTCACGCAAAGCAATCAAGTGCGTTCCACCTTGCGTAGTGTTCTGCCCATTCACGAAAGAATAATAATCTTCTCCATATTGGTTTCCATGTGTCAGGGCTATTTCAATATCCTCGCCTTTTAAGTGGGCAATCGGGTAACATAAATTGTCTTCATCCACCTTACGAGTCAATAAATCCAACAAACCATTTTTAGAGAAATATTTCTGCCCATTGTAATTAATGGTCAAACCAGCGTTCAGAAAGGCATAATTCCACAGTAAGTCCTCTAAAAACTCGGGAATGAAACGGAAGTTCTTAAAAATTGCATTATCGGGGCGGAAAGTTACCGCAGTTCCATTTCTCTCTTTAGAATCCGTTTCAGGATATTCCTTTGTCAGAACACCACCTTCAAACTCTGCTACTTTCGAGCGTCCATCCCGAACAGATTGCACTCGAAAATAGATGGAAAGCGCATTTACTGCTTTCGTTCCCACGCCATTCAAACCCACCGACTTCTGAAAAGCCTTCGAGTCATATTTTCCACCTGTGTTCATTTTGGAAACACAGTCAATCACTTTCCCCAACGGAATTCCACGCCCATAATCTCGCACACTTACTTCATGCTCCTTAATTTTGATGTCAATAGTTCGCCCATTACCCATCATGTGCTCATCAATACTGTTATCCAGTACCTCTTTCACTAATACATAAATTCC
The DNA here is from genome assembly GCA_047633715.1 of Flammeovirgaceae bacterium. Classification (GTDB taxonomy): domain Bacteria; phylum Bacteroidota; class Bacteroidia; order Cytophagales; family Flammeovirgaceae; genus JBLIFI01. The sequence goes on along the minus strand of JBLIFI010000309.1, from coordinate 2,134 downwards.
ATCGTCAGGCGCAGAACCATCGCCCAACTTGCCAATATACATTCCTGGTCGCAATCGGATATGCTCTTTCCAATCCAGCGAGCGAATGTTGTCTTCCGTATAATTACTTTCTGTTGCCATTTTTTAGTATTGAGTATTGAGTAGCAAGACTCTGCCCACTCATAAGTTCTATCCGTAAGACTCAAATCCTATTTTTAAACCTAGGGATTGAGTCTGATTGCAAAAATGCAAATTAAAATTCAGATTGCTAAAATACAATTAAATGTTTAAATAATAATCATTTGATTTTAAATTGAGCGATATACTTATTTCAGTAAAAAAATCAGCAAAAAGTCCAATTCCAAAACTAATTAACTGAAAACCCGTATCCGCTCCTCTCTATGACAATTCTCTGCCAGTTTCTATCAAATCTTTGGAGAGTTCTTGTACAACTATTTTTGACAAAAAACAGATAACCTTCCTTATTCCCTTCTCATTCGTTCTTTTTTTCGGTTGGATTTTTCAAGTCGCTTATTGATGAGTAGCTACATCTATCTTTTGTAATGGAAAGTTTTTGGCACAAAAAAACGCTAGAAATTCCCGCCAATTTTAAAAGTCCTGCTTGAAGTTTTAAAATCATCAATCTAAATTCAACCACGGGATTTGTCAAAGAACCAAAAAGAGTTTTGATTCTTTGACAGATCCCGTGGTTGAATGAAAGTAATCCTCGCTCATAGATGCAAGACCTCCAACCTTTTATGAAAAAGCCTTGTATTCAAGTAGAATGGGCGCATCTCATTTTGTCGCATACAGAAAAAGTGATTTCAAATATCTTGATAAAAGCAGTGGTACTGTCGGACTTGCCACTCAATGAAGCATCCGCCTCAAGAATTATCATGTGAGTTGGATAAATACAACTGTTTTTAGTTTACTGCGACATTTTGAGATGCGCCCAGTAGAATACACAGACTATCTTCTAACTGTGTTCTTCCAGAACGCAATGCAAAAATCTGCAAAGTGTTCGTGCACCCATCTAAATAATCATAAAACACATCCTTTAATAAAAGTAAACTTTGATAGCAATTCTGCTTCATTATATTTGCGAAGTGATTTTTAATCAGTTTTACGAGAAAAATTGAACTTATTAAAAATAGCACAAATTCATAACCTATTCCTGTTGGAATACAAATAATTCAAAAAATAATACAATGAAAAAAATCTTCCTTTTATGGATGTGCTGTTTAGTCGGCTTTGCCACACAAGCACAAAAGAAAGTAGAGTTTGTCGAATATGACTTGCCGAATGGGCTTCACGTGATTCTACATAAAAACACGACTACTCCTATTGTGGCAGTAAGCATTATGTATCATGTTGGTTCTAAAAATGAGAACCCTGAAAGAACTGGATTAGCTCACTTTTTTGAGCACTTACTTTTTGAAGGTTCTGAAAACATCAAAAGAGGTGAATTTAGCGAGTATGTAGAAAATGCAGGTGGTACCTTGAATGCAAACACTACCAATGACAGAACTTATTATTATGAAATCATGCCTTCCAATCAGTTGGAATTAGGTTTATGGTTAGAGTCTGAAAGATTGATGCACGCTAAAGTAGAAAAAGTGGGAATTGAGACTCAAAGAGAAGTAGTGAAGGAAGAAAAAAGACAAAGATATAGCAGACCTTATGGATCAATTCTAGCAGAAACAATGAAACGGATGTATAAAGAACATCCTTATCAATGGTCAGTTATTGGCTCTATGGAGCATTTAAGTGCTGCAAAAGAACAAGACTTTATAGACTTCTACAAAACTTTTTACGTGCCAAACAATGCGGTACTTTCAATTGCTGGAGACTTGGATATTGAGAAAACAAAGAAGTTGGTTGAGAAGTATTTTAGTGATATTAAAAGAGGAACTAAGGAAATTCCAAGACCTACGATTGTTGAACCTGCGTTGGGTCAAGAAGTCAGAGATACAGTATATGACAATATTCAACTTCCTGCTGTAATTCAAGCTTATAGAATTCCTGAACAAGGAACAGAGGATTATTATGCCATGGATATGTTGGCACAATTACTTTCTACCGGAGAAAGCTCTAGACTAAACAAATCTGTAAAGGATGAGCAACAAAAAGCATTATTCGTAGGTACTTTTCCTCT
>JBLIFI010000308.1:0-6117 GCA_047633715.1 Flammeovirgaceae bacterium | reverse complement strand
AAACGTTTTATTATGGAAAATTTGAATGTAAACCAAGAAATGAATTTTGATGAAATGGCCAATGTTGTTGGGGGTGGGCCTTCTGGATTAAATGGAGGACAATGTGATGAAGTATTTGCTTTTACAGAAGAACTTCACGATTTGGCAGATGCAGCACTTGATTCTGGTAATGGCTATTTGTTTGGTGCTTATGCTATGTTAGCAAAAGATGCTGGACAGGTTTGGATGAAAGAGTGCGCAAGCTAGATAATCTCTTCTTAATTTGTATAATTTCAAGGCTTGTTAGAACAGAAACTAATAAGCCTTGAAATTATTTAGTTAAAGCAAAATAACAATACATGAAAAATTTCATTGTTCTCTTTATTTTTTTTTATGCGTCACCACTATTTTCTCAAAAAATCAAATTTGGAAACTCTGCTGAAGATATAATTGATAGATATTTGGAAGTTACAGGAGGCAGAGAGAAATGGAAAAATATTTCTACTTTGGAAATCAAAGGATATTCTGCAATAACTCTTGACTTAAATGAGAGTAATGTCGAAAAAATTCTTTTTAAGAATTATTATAGAAATAAACCTGCATGTTTATCTATTATTATGAAAAATACACGTTCAGTAAAGTCTACTGAATTTTTCAAAATTTATGAATACAAAACACGAGAATGGAGTGATTTATCAGCTTTTTCAAGGAAATCTGATGATGGAGGAGTAGGTCTTACTTTATTGTCTTTTACGATGTACTTTGCAAATTTAGATAGTGAAACTAAGCTAATAAAATCAGACAAGTTTTTTGGAGACGATTACGAAGTAATAGAAATGGTAAAGCCAATAACATCTAGTGGTAAAGTTCGTATAGTTTACTATTTATTTTCTAAAGAAACTGGAAGGCTTAAAACTGTAAAAATTGAAGATAATGGAGACTTTTTCTCGGAAACAGAGTTGAATAATTATGAGATAATCAATGGATTCTCATTTGCTACATCTTTGAGTTTTAATTATAACTCAAATTTAAATACGTCTCTTACAAAAGAACCTAGAACAAGTATTTATACTGAAATTAAAATCAATCAACCCATAGACGAATCAGTCTTTGACATGAACTAAATGAAAAACGAAACTTACGCTTGGTTCTTTGTTTATATTTCTTTCGTTTTGCTGAGTTACTTTCTATCAAACGAATTTATTTACACAGAAAAGCTCTACTACAATTCCATATCCGAAGACCTGACAGTTGAACGAGTAGAAAACTTATTGGCGAGAAAAGCAGCATATTGGTGGTTGGTTTACACAAAATAGATGAATTGAAAATTGCTAAATACAACATATCAAAGCCTAACCAATCTCAAATTCAAGCACTATTCTGCGTTATATCAGAAATATTTAAAACTTTCTCACTCCAAAATTTGCAATTCCAGTTTTTTTTTCGTTTTGGCACATCTAACTATTTCTAAACCTAAAAAAAACGTTTTATTATGGAAAATTTGAATGTGAACCAAGAAATGAATTTTGAAGAGATGGCAGATGTTGTTGGGGGTACTACAGTAAGTCAATCATGCTATGATTTGATGGAGTTTGTAAGCGACCTAAGAAGGGTAAATGCACCAGGTGTTATGATTCGTGATGCTGAAAAATGGACTAGATATGCTTGTTCAAGCAGTCAGAATCCGGATTAATCTTTGCGTGAGGTTTAGCTAATTTTCAGAGAAAAGTTAAACCTTACGTTTTTTTTGCAAAAAAAATAAATTATATGTTTCGTTATTTATTTATAATTATTATTATGCTTCCCAATTGTTTGTCAGCTCAGGTTGTGGCAAAAGATGTAATTAATTCTTTCATATCAAAGTGTGGTGGAATTGATAATTGGAGTCAAATAGACTATCTCACATACAGATATTCAGAAATGTATGAAAACGATTCTTCCCAGTTAAAGCATTTCGTTGGAAGTTATAAAAGTCAACCTATTTGTTATGCCAAACACAGCGAGCTTGTTTCTACCATCTCTTATGAGAAAAACATATTTTATAGAGAAGGGGACGAAGAATGGATATATGTAGAATTACCCCAAGGAATTCGATATGAAGAAATAAGCCCTTCATTAGAATTCGCTGCCTTATACGACTCATTAGAGTTCATATTTACTGTTTCTGACATTAATTTCGGAGATAAATATGATGTTATTCAACAGAAAATTTCTTCTCCTGAAAATTATTGGAGAGGAGAAATTGACCAACAAAACTTATATTTATTTTCTAAAGTAGACAGCCTATTAAACTATACTCTTCATATGGAGGGAGACCGCATAGTCAAGATTGTTTCCTATTCTGATTACAAACAATTTGATGGGTATCTGTTTCCTACTTCTCGTGTGTTGAACCCAAACAACTTAGACATTTTAAAAAATCAAGATTATAATTATCAATTTAGAAATGAAGTAGATGGAATTAGAAAACCTAGATATTATCTTTATACTAATATCAAATTTAATCATTATATAGATGAAGCTGTATTTCTACTCGATTAAATGAAAAACGAAACTTACGCTTGGTTCTTTGTTTATATCTCATTCGTTTTGCTGAGTTACTTCCTATCCAACGAATTCATTTACACAGAAGAACTCTACTACAATTCCATCTCCAAAGACCTGACAGTTGAACGAGTAGAAAACTTACTCGCTAGCAAAGCAGAATATTGGTGGTTGGTTTACACAAAATAGATGAATTGAAAATTGCTAAATACAACATATCAAACCCTAACCATTCTCGGATTCAACCACTATTTTGCGTTATATCAAATTTATTTGAATATTTCTCACTTCAAAATTTGCATTTACAAATGTTTTTTTTTTCAATTTGCCACAATTAAATATTTCTAAACCTTAAAAGAACGTTTTATTATGAAAAATTTGAATGTAAACCAAGAAATGAATTTTGATGAGATGGCTGGTGTCGTTGGGGGAAATTCAAAAAAATTATCAATTAACCAATGTAATGATTTACGAGGATTAGTTAATGCTTATTTTGATGCAATGGTAGTAGCAACACTTGCAAGTGACTTAATCGGTCAGCTTAATGCCGCTATCTTAGGTAGTGATGTCGGAGATATTATGACAGAAGGAGAATGTTGATTTTAATTAGGCTTGAAATCAGGTGTTGAGATTTTAGTGATGACTAGCCCAATTGGCTGTATCACAACTCTGTCAGGATTTGTTCTAATTGCTAATCAAACATTAGAACAAATCCTGACAGAGTTTTCCAATGTTTAAAGCATTTTTCTAAACTATTAAAATCGTGATAGAAACTAGATTACAGATATTCATTGCTTGTTGGAATTAAGAATACCTATATTTTTTTCAAAAATACAATATATAAATATGAATTACAGAGTCTTATTATTTACACTATTTTGCTTTTCTTATTACTTACCTATCCTTGCTCAATACAAAACAACACCTGAACAAGTTGCAAGGCTGTGTCTGGAAAAAACAGGAGGACTTGATGTATGGAATAATTTAGAAAATTTAAAATTAAACTCTGCTGTCACCACAATTATAAATGGGGTAACAGAACAAAGTACTCTTAAGTCTGTGTATAGTGTTGAACCCCAATTCTTATATTCCCTCAAGAATGGGGACGAGTTTTTCTCTACCCCCAAAAAATACTTTATTAAAAAAAACGATTATTCAGAGTGGAAAGATTTAACAGAAATGATGATTCAAGATCATTTCTCACCGCCAAGCATCATCAGTTATGAATTAATGCTGTCTACTATTTTAAAAGGTGGCAAAAATGAATTAACTCTATCCGATATTGATGATAAAGATTTCTATCATTTGAATTATGTTGATAATCAAATGAACATAGAAACACTTGTAACTATTTATATCTCTAGAAAGAGCCATCTAATAGCACAAGTAATCCGTAGCTCAAAAAACTATTCTTCTTCTAATCCAACTAAAATCCTCTTTAGGAATTATAAAAAGCAAGGAAACCTCTTGTCTTCTACAGAAGTTCAGATAGACTTACCTAATGGCGATAAATCCATTTATAGAGAAAGGCTTGTTGTGCCAAATGTTGAAATAACAGAAGATATTATTAACCTGTTAAATTATAATATTTTGCGTTTTTAATTCCTAAAAATAATTTCAGTATTGAAAAAAGCTTAGTCTACTAATACAAGAATCAATCTATTAATGAAAAACGAAACTTATACTTGGTTCTTATTATACATTTCGTTCGTATTACTTGCCTACTTTCTATCAAACGAATTTATTTATACCGAAGAACTCTACTACAATTCCATCTCCGAAGACCTGACAGTTGAACGAGTAGAGGATTTATTGGCGAGAAAGGCAGAATATTGGTGGTTGGTTTATGCCATTCTGCCAGTCATTGAATTCATCAGTCTGGTTTTTACCGCTTCTTTGCTTTGTTTAGGCTTATTTCTCTACGATTTGCCCATCAATTTTTCCAAATGCTTTCGCATTGCCATTTGGGCGAGTTTCATTTTTCTCATTCCCTCGCTACTTCGCACACTTTGGTTTCTCTTTTTTGAGCAAGGCTTTAGCTTGGCAGATTTAAAAGAATTTCCCACCTTTTCGTTACTCATGTTCTTCGATAAAGAGAGCTTACCTAAATACATTATCTATCCAATTTACTCATTTAACCTATTCCGAATTGGCTATTTTGTTATTTTGGCGGTCGGTGTTCAAAAGCTTTTCCAAAAGAAACTTTCCACTTCGTTTGGTTTGGTATTGAGTACAGTTGGTGTTTGGTTGGTTTTGCTGAATGTATTAGTCGTTTTCCTAACCGTGCTTAACTCATGAGTAGTCGCAAAAAACAGGTCAGAAAAGTATTGTTTGCCTTCGTAGCCATCATACTTATCTCTCTCATCTATTTCACATTTCAGCTTATTGAGCGTAATGAGGTACGAGAAAAAAATATCCAAATGCTTCCAGCACTTACGCTGTTTGAGTTAGACAGTACAGCGTTTGGCTATGAAAAACTCAATCCAAACTATTCCACAATTTTTGTCTTTTTCAACAGCGAATGTTCCCTTTGCCAAGAGGAAGCGAGGCTATTCAAAAACAATCCAAGCATTTTTGCTCAATCCAACCAAATTTGGGTATCGGAAGAGTCTTTGGAGAAAATCAGAAAGTTCTCTCGCACTTACAGACTGCAAGATTCCCCATACACTTTCGCTCTGCAAAGTCCAGCAAACCAATTTTACGAAAAATTTGGCTTAACAGTACGCCATGTCTTGCCATTTATGACTCCAACAACCAACTCCAAGCAAAATTGAAAGGGAAAGTAGGGATTGAGAAGATAGAACGATTATTATCAAAAGCTGATAGCGACTAACTGAAGCTCAATGTTGCCAACTTAAGCAAATTGGGATAGGACTCATGTCCTACCCTAAATATATTCCGTCCCGTTGGGACTCAAATTAAAGTCCCAACGGGACGGCACAACCTTAGCATAGTACGTAAGTGCTATGAGTCTTTTAAACATGAAACCTTCCAAACAGCTCAAACGTACTTTTACGAAACAGCAAGAACATTCCGATTGTGGCGTGGCTTGTTTGCTTTCTATCATCAAATTTCATGAAGGAGACGGCACAATTGAGAGTTTGCGAGAATTGAGCGGTACAGACCAAGCAGGTACAACTTTGTTGGGTTTATACCAAACTGCACAAAAAATAGGATTCGATACAAAGGGGATAAAGAGTTCAACCGAAGCAATCCAACAATTGCAATTCCCTTGTATTTTGCACGTGAATATTGACGATAAAAGACTCCATTATTTAGTCTGCTATGAGCAAAAAGGAGAGAACTTTTTAGTTGGAGATCCAGCCGAAGGGTTAAAAACAATCCATAAAGAAGAACTAAACCATATTTGGCAGTCCAAATCAGTTTTAGAACTGAAACCAAACCCTAGTTTCAAAACGGAATCTTATACAAAGAAACAGAAGCAGAATTGGCTGAAAGAGTTCATTGGTAACGATTACATCACTTTGCTTGTCTCCAGTATTATCGGTGTGCTGAGTACAATTTTAGGTTTGACACTCGCCATGTTCAATCAAAAATTGATTGATGATATTCTCCCTGAAAAAGACATCAAGC
>JBLIFI010000307.1:0-6118 GCA_047633715.1 Flammeovirgaceae bacterium | reverse complement strand
ATTTTTATTTTTATTTTCCTAATTTTGTTAGGATTTAATTGCTGAGATTTATTACTCAGATTTGAGATTATGTTCGGAATATTCCCTAGTTTTAAGCTTGTCAGTTGGGGTTTGGCAAACAGGCAAAGAATTGGATTCTGAGACTTGTTTGTCATGAATTCCTCTAAAACAGAAATCAGAAAAACGTATGGACTGGGAAAAGTATTTGAGAGCAGCCCTAGAAGCTGTAAAAGCGGGACATCAAGTATTGGAGGCTCACAAACTGCAAGGTTTTGAGTTGAAGGCAGACAAAAGCCCCGTAACTGAAGCGGACAAACTGGTGGAGCAAACGATTCGGGAAGTTATCATCCCGAAATTTCCCGAATGTGGCTTTGTGGGAGAAGAATTCGATTCTGTGAATCCGACTGCTGATTTAGTTTGGTATTGCGACCCGATTGATGGAACATGGAGCTATTTGAATGGAGAGAAAACTTGCGCACTCATTCTCAGCCTTTTCCAAAAAGGCAATCCCAAAGTGAGTGCAGTGTATAATATATATACGGGCGAACTTTACTCTACTTGCGAAGGCAAACAAGCCACCGTGAATGAATATCCTTTGCCCAGAAGAAAGGTCGAAAACCTAGCACTTTCGTTGGTTAACTTTCATATTTCCTCAACATATAGTCCATTTATCAAACAACTCTACGATTGGTGGGCAGAAGAGAAGTTTTCTAAATTGATAAGCCAAGGCGGTTCTATTGCCTATGCTTTTGCCCGCGTGGCAGAGGGAATTCATCATGTCTGCATTTCCAAAGGCACAAAAAACTCTCAGATGTGGGATTTGGGTGCGGGGATTCACCTGATTGAAAGTGCGGGAGGTTTAGTTACGAACCTACAAGGCGGGAAGTTCTATGAATGTAAAAAAGGTGAAGTGATTGTCGCTTCTGTCAACCCAAAAGTGCATGAAGAGGTTTTGGCGTTGTTGAATGGGTAATAGATGAGATTGATGTGAGGGAGGATGAAGGAGGAAAGAAGAAAGAGAAAAGACCATCAGTAAGCAGGCGTATGAATGTTAGTGAAAGAAATTAAATAAAGTGCGCCATTATCGCAGTTTGTTTTTGAGGTCGGGCTACGCTAGCTAGTTTAGGCAAAAATAGTAGGCATAGCATCGATATGGATACTATTTTTAACGAAGAATAGACCAAAAAGAAACAAATATAATGGAGTAAGTTATTTAATTCCTTTCACTTATAGTAGAAACTCTGTTTTTCACAATCCTTTTTCTTTCGTACTATCCTACTGATTACTTTTACAAAGAATCAAAACCAAAAACTCTTTGTCTTTCTTCGATAAAATATACGACCAACTTTTTAATAAGAGTTCCACCAACTCCAACCAACCGCTTGTAACCGAGCTGATTGAGAGGAATGACGATGAGCGAAAAACCTATTTTGCTTGGCAAAATAAGGGTGACTACAAAATCTTGTTAGGGAGGACTTATCAGGCTTATGAACTCAAAAAAGCCAAACAGCCTTCGGAATGGCAAGTGCATTTGTTGCAAATGCCTGCTGCTAATGGTTTTGCGCTGACTTACCAAAATGCCATTGGAGAAAGACAGTTCCAACATTTATTCGATTTGCTGAAAGATAAAACGCTGAACCTTGGCTACAAATTGGTAAATGCCGACCGAAGCTTGTTTGACAAAGACAAATATGTGGAGACGAAGGAGCGATATTACCTCAAACCAATTATTGATGCCCAAAATAGTGATGAACTGTTTAATCAGCGGTTTGGGAATATCATGATTGAGCAAGTTTTGATTGATAATAAGCCGAGTTATCTGAAATTTATGGCAAGTATTTATTCTGACAGGCTTTACACAAAGGCACTTGATTTTGAGGAATTGATGGCTGTTGTTTTTGAGAAAGATTGAGCAATAATGATTATTCGCTTTCTTGCTCTAAGTAAAAGATTATAAATAACTAACCCCATTTGACTTGTTATTTTCCTCGTCAAAATCACCTAAAAAATTAATCATAAATACATTATGCTGATGGTTCGGCATTCCGATTTTTTTTACGCAATCTTGACAAGAAAACTAACTGCGCCATTATGGAGCCATTTATTTAATCTCTTTTACTAATGGAATTGCCACCATTGAATTATTTGTTAGTTCACTCTATAGATTCCTCTTCCCAGAGGAATACAAGGGAACACGAGAACCTTGAATTCAAAAATAAAAACCATGCAACTTTAACATCTGTTTTCTCTGAATCTGCCGAGTTTGGTTGCACCATTATCTCGTAATATCTTTGTTCTTCTTGGAAGAAGAACCTACAAAAGGCATTCTTGTAATTATCCTTTCATCTTTTGTGGCAACTTTGCGGATAATGATTTAATAAACTTGAAATTTTAGAAGAGTCTTGGGAACGGGAATTAAATAAAATGCTACTTTTTCTCTTGTTTCTTTTTGGTCTATTCTTCGTTAAAAATTTCGTCATAGCGGTGCTATGACTGCAATTTTTGCCTAGACTAGCCTCAAAAATAAACTGCGATAAAAAAGTAGTTTATTTATTTCCCATTCCTTGGGCATTCTGAATAGGAAATATTACCTTGTTAGACTACAATTGAATAGAGATTAAACTTTGAACTAAATAAATAACTATGAGAATTACCAAAATAGCATTTATACTCTTTTTGATTTTGCCACTTTTAGCAAACAAATGTAAAAAAGAAACTGCTAAAGACATGAAAGCTGATAACGACTCTAAAATGGAATTGGCAAGTGACTCTACCAAGGAGGCAACTGATTTGATGGAGCATGCGTATGGTGAAACTTGGCTGAACTTGTATGAGAAAGATACTGACGATGCTAAAGCCTACCAAGTTTCCACAGCCAAGTTCCCACCTGCCCGTGGCAGATATGGTTTCGAGTTAGATAAAGAAGGCAATTTTTGGGAAGTCGGCCCCGGGCCAACAGACATTCCAACCAAAACAAAAGGAACTTGGGAATGGAAGGTAAAAGGAGAATCCATTTCAGTAAAGGTAGAAGACAGAAGCTATGTTTTGGAAATGTTGTTTTTTGCAGATGGGCTTTTGATGATAAAGAAAATAGAGGTAGAAAAATAAATAGTTTGGGGGTAAGTGCTTAGGAAGAGTGAACCCTGACAGGCTCAGACAATGAATGCCTAACTGTAAAACAACCATGTCAAAAGCCCTGTCAGGGTTTTGACATGGTTGTTTTAGCTAAGTAGAAAAACAAAAAAATCGTAAATTTATGATGATAGTTACGGGTGCGGCTGGCTTTATTGGCAGTTGCCTAATCAGCAGGCTCAATCAAAGTGGCTTCAACTACATTATTGCCGTAGATGATTTCTCCAACGAGCAAAAGCAGAAAAACCTCGAAGGCAAGAAAGTACAAGAGTTTGTAGATAGGAAACTATTTCACACTTGGTTGGAGCGCAATAATAAAGAGGTGGAATTCATTTTCCATATTGGAGCAAGAACGGATACTGCCGAATTCGATTGGGAACTTTTGGAGGAACTCAATGTGAATTACTCCAAGCAAATTTGGAAAGCCTGTTGCGCTTATCATATTCCCCTGATTTATGCCTCTTCTGCCGCTACTTACGGTTTGGGCGAGTTTGGCTATGACGATTCGGAGGAAACAATCTCCAAACTCCAACCCCTCAACCCCTACGGAGAATCAAAGAGTATTTTTGACAAATGGGCTTTAGAGCAAGAAGAAAAGCCTTTTTTCTGGGCTGGATTGAAGTTTTTCAATGTTTATGGACCAAACGAGTACCATAAAAATAGAATGGCTTCAGTCATTTTTCATGCTTTCAATCAAATTGGGAAAACGGAAGCTATGAAACTTTTTCGCTCTCACAATCCGAAATTTAAAGACGGAGAGCAAATACGAGATTTCGTGTATGTGAAAGATGTGGTGGAAGTGATTTTCTTTTTGATGAACCACCGAAAAGACTCAGGAATCTATAATTTAGGAACAGGAAATGCCCGCACTTTTCTGGATTTAACTCGTGCTACTTTCAAGGCAATGGGGAAACCTGAAAGTGTTTCCTTTATTGATACTCCCGAAGATATTCGAGATAAATACCAATATTTCACAGAAGCCAATATGGAAAAAATCCGCAAAATTGGTTACGAAAAAGAATTCCACACGCTAGAAGAAGGCCTAGCTGATTATGTGAAGAATTATTTGGCGGAAGGGAAGTATTATTAGTAGCAAGATTTGAAAAAAGAGGCGAAGAAGAAATTCTTGCCTCTTTTTTCTTTACATTAAGCATAAACTCTTTTACGAAAACTTCTGCAACATCAAAATCAACTTTCTACCCAAAAGAAACTTTGCACCAAGCGCAACAGACTCTTTGGTCAAGCCTGTGTAATTATAGAATTTCCTCCAATATTTCAGCGCATCTTTTTGTTGGAAATCTGCATAATAGTGGATTCCACAGAATTTATAAGTGTAAGCCCAAATTCTTGCTTTTTGAGACTTATTCAAACCCACTCTTTCCTCTAGCCATTTTGTTGCCCTGATTCGCTTCTCGGCAATTGTATTGGCATCCACTCGCATAGAACGACTATCATGGTCGTTCATAGAAATGGTGATTTTGTCAATTATGCAAATGGGAGATTTAGAGATATTTTCCACCAAGAACATCCAATCTTCCATCACAGCAAAGCTTCTGTCTTCTTCAAAAAGTTGAAGTTCAGGGTTGTTCCTTCTCACAGCAAAGTTGCAAGCCAAGCCATTTCCCAGTAATAGAAACTCAACATTATGAACGCCCCCACTCAGCCTGTTCAAATCTGAGTTGGGAATGATTTTTCCATCTCGTATGAAATTGAATTTGGTGGCAAAAAAGTGGTTGGTTGGATTTTGCTCTATGGCTGCTTTCAGCGTGGAAAGATGATTTTCATGCATCAAATCATCCGAATCGAAAAACACCACAAATTTTGCTTCCGATTTTCTAAATCCAAAATTTCGACTTGCACCCCTTTCTGAATTTTCCTTTTTGAAATATTGTATTTTGGCATTTTTGGAGAAGTTGCTCGAAATGATTTCTTCGGTATTGTCTGTACTTCCATCATCTACAATAATTACCTCAAAGTCTGCAAAATCCTGACTCACCACAGAGTTTACTGTATCAACAATAAAACCGGCTCGGTTATAAGTGGGAATGACAATGGAGAAATAAGGCATTTTCTGATTTTATATTTTGTGCGCAAACAGCAATTGTTCAAACACCCAGTAATTGTAAACAAGCAATGCTAAATCACAAAAAAAACATAGTGCAAGTGTCCAATTGTACTTTTCTTAATAACATTACTTGTTTCAGGCTATCCAAACACTCAATTTTAACCTCTTTTTATCTTGCGTAAAACTGGAATTATGAAACGTCTGAATGGTAGTTTCAGCTTGCCATGTAGTTTTTTTAGATTCTGGGCTTGGTAATAGGCTGGGTATTCTTTCTTCAAAAACTGAATAAACTTATCAGCTTCGGCAAACAGACTATCTTCGTAATGGTAAAAAAGCTGGATTCGGATAAAAAGACAGAAAGCACGCTTCAGTAATTCGCCAGAAATTGGTTTGCTCGCTTCCGCTAATTGTTCTTTTGCAGGAGTATGCCAAATCCCCAACTCTTTCAGTTGCGCCACATATTTCCCATCAGCATTCGGGATTGCCGTAATCACTCTACAAAACACTTTCTGCCAATCTTGGGCGAATGGCAAATTACTTTGGGAAGTCTTGCTCGACTCATGAAGTAGATACTTTGAGAAAATATCTGGGACACTCAAAAAATCATAATGTAATGCCATTTTCCCGAACAAGTCACAATCCATCCCAAAATGGAGCGATTCATCTACCTTCCCTCCTACTCTTTCCAAAGCTTTTTTGGTAAAAAATGCAGAAGGCTGAGGGAAGGCAATTCCAGCGAAATACCATTCAGGCAAGTATTGCTTTTCTGCTCCTTTTATCATTTCCCAGCCATCTTCTTTGAAAAGAATCGTTTTTCCGTGAACTACGGCAACTTCTGGGTTCACTTGGAAGTATTCGGCAATTTTGAAAAGGCTTCCTTCCGTAAGCTGGTCGTCTGAGTTGAGCCAATTGATAATGTCT
>JBLIFI010000306.1:0-6122 GCA_047633715.1 Flammeovirgaceae bacterium | reverse complement strand
GTCCTATCCCAATTTCCTTAACTTATTGATATTGAGCGAATGCTTGCGCTATGTTTTTTTTTAGCAATGCCTGTTTGCAACTATCATTTGAAGAATGAAAAAGAGGAAGGAATAAAGATTTGATTCTTTATTCCTTCCTCTTTTTTCTTTTCTCCTCTATTTAGTCTTTGGACTTTTCTACTTTGGCTTTAGGAGCTGCCTTCTTCTTTTTTGCAGGAGCTTTTTCTGCTACTGGCTCATCTTCCTCTTTTTTTACTGCCTTTTTCTTGGCTGGAGCTTTCTTTTCTGCTGGCTTTTTTTCTTCAGCCTTGCTTTCCTCCTTTACCTCTTCCGCTTTAGGTTCTTCCTCTTTTTTCTCTTCTTCCTCGAAAGCGTCTGGTGCAAATTGAATCAAAATATTATACCAAGCCGCCAACTTCTTAATATCAGAAGTATAAACTCTTTCTGCATCGTAGTTAGAAAGCACTCCTGCCATGAATGTTGCCAAAGACTCGCTGTCTTTTTCGACTTTAGCTTCTTTGCCTTTGTATTTTTCATGCACGCTTTTCAAAACCACTCCCAAGTCAACAGATTCTTCGGCACCAGTCGTGTAAATGGAGATTTCCTGCAAAATGGAAACTCGGTGCGTGGCGTTCATTACTGTTTTTTTGGAGCTGGCATCCAAGGTTACTACAATCATTCCTGAACGAGTAGGTTTCAATACTCTATAAAGTCCAGATTTTCCTGCCACTGAGGCAATGTCTTTCAATTTCATCTAAGCTATGTTTTGTTGATTATTGGTAGGTGTCATATAAACAACTACGCAACTGATTGTTCACTCTATATTATCGAGCAAGATTGCTAAAATAATCGGAAATATGGGTTTGTGGTAATTTTTGACGTGGATTAACGAAATTCATTTTTTGGTTGAAACAAAAAAAGCCTATTCGCCAAGCTATTTTTCTTCTTCAAAAATAACTCTGCTGAAAATATCGGCTAATTTCAACTCAATTCCCAGAGAATGAAGCGGGATTGAGCTTTCTAATCCGTAGGCTTCTGCCAATTGCCAAATACCGCTGCCATTTTTGTAGAAACTCTCCACCAAAGGTTTGTCTTGAGAAATCAGCACATACTCTCGGAAAGAAGGAATGGTGCGGTAATTCCAGAATTTTCCTCCTCTGTCGAATGCGTCCGAGCCTCGGTTTTCTGTACTTTCGGAAAGTACTTCTACTAAAAGCGTAGGATTTTTGACAATATCTTTTCTGTTGAGATCAAATTCAGGTTCTCCGCAAATCACCAAACCATCTGGGTAATAGTAGCTATTGACTTTCTCAGCCAAAACCTTCAATTCGCTATTATATGGAATGCAATTTCCTGTTGCCAAAGCATTATCCAGCGATTTACCAATGTTTAAACCAATTCTGCTGTGATTCAGCGTTCCTCCAGATATATTCACAATGTAGCCATCATGATATTCGTGCTTTTCTTGGCTCGAATCTTCAAACTCCAAGTAATCTACAACCGAATGTACTATTTTTTCTGCTACTCCCATGTGCTTATAATTTGGTAGTTGTAAACAAGTAAGCTTAGCAAAATAAGCTATAGCGCAAGCGTCCGCTTGTGCCGAACTATCCATAAAGCAGTATTACCTCTTTCACACTACCATGGTTTAGCTAAAGTCTGGCACTTTGCTTACCACTAAATTACAAAAAATTCAGTTGCTCCAAAAACTTGCTTTTGTAGGAAGCTCCAATGGGAATATTCTTGCTTGGCATAATTACCATAGCATCTTGAATAGTATCAATTTTCTGCATGTTCACAATATAGGAGCGGTGCACACGAGAGAAATTATCAGAGGCAAGTTTTTTCTCCATCCCTTTCATTGTGGAGTGGACAATCAGCTTTTTGTTGGGTGTGTTGATGATTACATAATCGGAAAGAGCTTCTACAAAGAGAATGTCTTGCAAGTTCAATCGAACCAGTTTTCCATCTGCCTTCACATAAATATTATCTTCTTTTCTATCTACGAATTCAGTTTTCGATTTCAGATTCTCGATTGCCCTTCCAACTGCTTTCAAGAAGCGGTTGTATTCAATGGGTTTTACCAAATAATCTGTTAAGCTAAACTCAAATGCCTTTACCGCATATTCTTGCCTGCTGGTAATCATAATAATTTGAGGAATATTTTCAAGCTGTTGCACTAAGTCGATTCCGCTCATTCCAGGCATTTCCACATCCAAGAAAACAATATCTGGATTGAGCTCGCTGATTTTGATGACCGCACTTTCAGCATCGACACACTCGCCAATTAGGTCGAGAGTCTCGGTACGGGAAACGAATTGTTTCACCACTTCTCGGGAAAAAAGTTCATCGTCAACAACTAAACATTTATAAGCCATTTTTTTCTATTCGGTTCGTTTGGAGAGTTTGCAAGCTGTTATTTATAGTGTAAATTTTGGCTCACAAATAATTAACTGAAAGTTCTAGTCATTATTGCGTTTGGTTAGCTGAAACGTAGTTTAAAATTCAGCTGTTTTCTTATTCATTTCCTGAATATGAGAAAATATAAGCTTTTCAAAATCACTTTGTTTACGAAGAAAGTAAACTTCAATTGGGAGAGCGTAAATAGGCAAATTTCGTAGTTCTTGAATCTCTGCCAGTTTTACAGCATCTTTTTCTGTAGTAATTATCATTGGCTTTTCTTTTTCGAGCCTTTCAAAAACCGACAGAATAGTTTCGGAAACAGAAGCATCATAATCTGCATGGTCTTTTAGTTTAATATGCTCCAAAATCTCAAAACATTCGGAAACATATTTTTCTAATGGTTCAGTTTGGGCAATCCCAGTTAGCAGAATTACCTTCTCTAACTCAATTTCATCATTTGTGTTTTTATTTATTGGTTGGATTGAGCTGTAGCGAATACTGGAGAAGAAAATGGGAGTTTCAGATTTTGCGTATTCCCTAATTTCCTGTTCAATTGCAATCTGCTTACTTTCCGCCAAATTCTGCGGGCATTTGGAAACCACAATAATCTCCGCTCTTTTGGCTTCTGCTCGGCTGTCTCTGAGCCTGCCTGCGGGCAAGAAATAATCTTGATAAAATGGTCTGTTGAAATCTGTAAGCAAAATATTAAGCGATGGTTGGATTTTTCTGTGCTGAAAAGCATCATCCAACAGAATTACATTCGTGTCAGGCAAATCCATCAAAATATTCGAGACTGCTAAAATTCGTTCTTCCCCAACCGCCACCGCTATTTCCTTCCCGAACTTCTGAAAATACTGCATCGGCTCATCTCCAATTTCATGCGAATGAATCTTGTTTTCTGCCAAAATATAGCCTTTCGTTTTCCTACCATAACCTCTGCTGAGTGTGGCAATTTGGAATTTATCTTTCAGTAACCGAATCAGAAACTCAATGTGTGGCGTTTTCCCAGTTCCGCCAACTGTCAGGTTTCCCACACAAATTGTCGGCAAGTCAAATCCAACAGAAGGTTTACTGCCAATATGATAGAGATGGTTTCTCATTTTCACAATCGTCCCATAAATGAGAGAGAAGGGAAAAAGCAAAATAAAAATGAGTGTTTTCATTGCAGAAATTGATTAGTGGAAGCTGGCAAAGATAAGATTGTTTGGGGAAGGGAATGGTTACTGCTTGAAATTGCGAAAGGTGGTTTAATAGTATAATGTCAATTTAAAGATGCAACAGAATGAAACACTGAAATAGAGGACGTGGATTGTGTGAGAATATGGAGCAGAACAAAATAAATAGTTGGCGATTTACACAAAAGAACAGAATTTGCACACTCACAAGCCAACAGCTAGTGTCTCCAAAAGAATGTTGAAATTGAAATTCTTGCGCTTTTGGGCGGAAAAGTTTAATTTCAAATTTGAGAAGCCATTTCAGACAACTTCTTCGAGCGACTTCAATTAAACCGAACAGACCAAAATGAAAATATTCATAACTTTTTTTTGCTTTTCGCTTCTCTTTTTTGCTTCCCAACAAGCTTTCTCACAAGATGATTGGACCAAAGATGCCGATATCGAGGATGCAGAATTGATAATTGAGAAAAAGAAAGTCCTCACGCTCCCAAAAGCCAGCCGTGCTTTCGAGAAAATGACCTTAATTCCCAGACAGCAAACATCCACCGATGTGAGTTACAAACTCTCTATGCTAGATTTCAAGTTGAAAGACATTGAACCGAGCATCCGAGCCCTGAAAATGCAAGATGAGAAGTTAGATAAACTGTATGGAAATTATGTGAAAGCTGGATTTGGGAATTTCCTCACTCCTTATTTAGAAGGCTATTTCAGTTCTAAGCGAAATGCAGACTTTTCTTATGGAGCGAATATCAAGCACCTTTCATCTATAAATGGCGCAGTCGATAAAGGAAATTCAGGAACGAGTTACTCCAAAATATTAGGCTACGGAAGTTACTTAATGCAATACAGCACGATTTCCGCAGATTTGGGTTACGAAAGGCAAGCAGTCAGATTCTATGGTTATGCAGATTCACTTACCGAAAATCAGATTGATTCAGATAGTATTCGCCAGATTTATAATACAATTTCCGCCAATGTTTCCATAAAAGGAACTGCTGGAGGAAGCCGTTCTCCTTTGAAATATGAAAACAAAGTGAGTTTCTATAACCTTTCCGATGATGCTTTTGATTTATCAGAGACAAATATTGGCATTGATTTATCGGGAAAATATGAACTTTCAGATGAGGCGAGCTTTAGCTTAAGTATTTCGCCAAGTTTTGGGAATTATAAATATGATTCGGTTAAAGTCAATAGGGGAATTATAAAAGCAGGTGGTGGATATCATTTATTGAAAGAAGGTTTGGAAATTAAAATTGGAGCAAAAATCGCCTATAACCTTGATTCAACAACTAATTTGAGCCGATTTACGGTTTACCCAGATATTTTGGCTCGCTACCAATTGGTAGAAAACAAAGTAATGGTTTTTGCCAAAGCAGGAGGTGATTTAGAACAACAGACTTTCCGCAAGTTGATTCAAGAAAATTCATTTTTAGGTGAAACTCAGGTATTGAGACATTCCCACAATGTGGCAGATTTGGCTTTTGGTGTGCAACTCGCCCCGTTCGAGAAAGTGGGTTTGCGCTTAGAAGGCGGTTATGACATTGTGAAAAACTTCTACTACTTTCAAAACAATGTAATCGACTCATCCAAATTCGATATTGTGTATGATGAAGGCACTACGGGAATCTTCAACTTTACTGGAGAGCTTTCCGTAAATCTCTCCAACTTCAGAAATAGCCTGAAAGCCACTTTCTATAATTACAACACAGATAAATTGGCAGAAGCCATTCACAGACCAACTTCGGAAATTACGTTTATGTCCACTTACAATTATAGAGAAAAAGTCTATTTCAACTTGGAGGCTTTCCAAATGGGCGGATTGAAAGCGATTGATTCTGGTGGGAACTTACTCGACTTAGACAGTATTTTCGATTTGAACTTGAAGGTTGATTACCTTTTCTCCGATGTATTCTCGGCATTCATTGCCACGAAAAACCTTTTGGGCAACAACTACGAAAGATTCCACCGCTACCAAGTAAGAGGTTTGAATGTGATGGTTGGAGCGACTTATGCTTTTTAAAATCAGACAATAGATTTTAGATAAAAGACAATAGATAGAATTGATTTTTAGCCCTTTTTTACGATTCGGTTACAAATCAGTCTTTCGTTATCCATTCATTGAAAGTTTCTCTTCCTTGTTACAAAGACTTGCTAAGGAACGGGGAATAAATAAATGCGTGTTTTGTCGCAGTTTATTTTTGAGGCTAGTTTAGGCAAAAAAGTTTGGCATAGCACCGCTACGGCAAATTTTTTTAACGAAGAATAGCCCAAAAAGAAACAAGAGAAAGTAGCATCTTATTTAATTTCCATTCCTAAGTCTCTATAATGGAATATCATAAAAATTTGTAGGTTTTCAAAAGTCTAAATTGCTCAGACTTAGCAAGTCTCAATCTATCAACAACCAAATAGCACTACTCGTTTCTTATCTTCCTCTTTACTTGAATTTGATACTTTGGTTCTCATAATCCATTGAATTTAGTTTGAATCTCACTCCAACCATCACCAACTCCAAAAGCTTTCTTTCCCCACAATGGAAAGAGAAAT